>DASTMB010000036.1 GCA_035714365.1 Mycobacteriales bacterium
CGCCGCCACGCGCTACGGCCAGGCGGCCCCAGCGCCCGACTGCGCGCCCTACACACGCCCGCGTGGCGGCGACCCCCGACGTAGGGACGGCGACGGCGAGGACGGCAACCGCGAGGGCGAGCCTCGGGAACGCCGCCCTCACGGCGCCACCGTGAGGAGCTGGACGTTGGTCGCGGTGAGCACCGCAACGGCGGCGGGGGCGGTCGCGGACGCGTGGGCCACGCCGTGGCCGAGCAGCGTCCACTCGGTGCCGGGCCGGACCGCGAGCCGGGGCAGCGCGCGCCAGTCGCCGGGGCGCGGCCCGCTCGCGCGGTACGCGAGCCGGTACGCCGTGCCGTCGTGCGCGAGCACCAGCGCGGCACCGGACGCGGTGTGCGCGACGGCCGCGTCGAGGACGCCGGTGCGGAACGGCGGCACGACCTGGCGGAACGTCCGCCCGCCGTCGCCGGACCACGACAGCGCCGGGGTGGGCGGGGCGCCGGAGCCGTCGTCGACGCCGCCGAGCACGAGCAGCCGCGCGGGGGCGCCGCGGCGCGGCCAGGCGACGTCGAGCGAGGTCCAGGACGGGGCGGTGCCGCCGAACGCCGGCCACGGGTCGACCGCGGTCCAGGTCACGCCGCCGTCGGTGGAGTGCCGCAGCCGGGTGGTGTCCTGCCGGGCCTTGGTGAGCCGCCCGCCCCACTCCCACAGCTCGTTCGCGTCGAACGGGCTCACGGCGAAGCCACCGATCGCCGTCGGCGCGTCGGGCGCGGGGAGCGTCTGGAGCGCCCAGGTGCGGCCGCCGTCGGCGCTGCGGAGGTACTGCACGGTGCCGGCGGCGGAGGTCGTGGCGGCGTAGGCGACCGCGGCGCCGCTGCTGTGCACCTCGGGCGCCCACGCGCCCTGCATCGGGTCGAACGCGCCGCTGGTCAGCGTGGCGTCGTTGACGACGGTCCAGCCGGTGCGGCCGTCGGCGCTGCGGACCAGGTAGGTGCGGCCGGTGGAGAAGCCGGAGCCGGTCGCGGCGACGGCGAGCAGCACGCGGGACGCGCGGCCGGCGTGGGCGACGTCGACGGAGACGATCTCCGCGAGGTCGCGGCTCGGCGCGTCCGCGCTGCCGGGGCCGGTCTCCGGCAGCCGCCACACCTCGCGCCAGGTGCAGCCGCCGTCGTCGGAGCGCTGGACGCGCTCGCCGTCGGTGACGACGACGACGCGCGGGTCGGCGGGGTCGAGGCCGGCGGCGCGGATGCGGCGGAGGTCGCCGAAGACCGCGGCGCGGGTGGCCGAGTGGGCGGGGAGCGGGGGTGCCGCCACGAACCACCGGCCGGCCCGGACCGCCGCCGCCCGCGCGCACCCCGCGGCGACGGCGGCCGGCTGCCCGCCGGGGACGGCGGCGGGCAGCGCGGTCAGCGCGAGAGCGGCGGCGAGGCGGAGCGGGATGCGTGGCACTGGGCGGTCCCCCGTGGTGGCGCGAAAGTGGTCGGGTCAGACACTTCCGTGCCGCGCGCGTCGCCGGAAGGGCGAAGGGGCGGCTTGTGGACGCCAGTTGGCGCGTTGTGGACAACGCGGCCACGCCGGGCGGCGCGGTGGTGCCAGCGGGGGTGCCAGGAGGTCAGCGGCAGGGGCGGAGGCGCAGGTCGGTGACGTAGTCGTCGGGGGCGCCGGCCTTCTCGGCGGCGTCGGCCATCGCGGCCAGGTAGGCGGGCGAGGGCAGCCCGCCCTCGTAGTCGTTGAGGACGTAGGTCCAGGCGAGCTGCTCGCCGTCGAGGGTCTGCACCCGGACGTGGATCTTCGAGTAGAGGCCCATGCCGACGCCGTCCCAGTCGTCGAGCCGGGCGACGTCCTCCTGCGGCACGTCGTAGAGGACGACGTAGACGTGCGAGAGCGGCTCCTCGACGATCGTGGCGAGCGCGCCGTCCCAGCCGATCGACTCGCCGCCGAAGGCGATCCGCCAGCCCTCCACCCAGCCGGTACCGACGGCGGGGCTGTGCGGGCAGCGGAACTTCATCTGCGCCGTGTCCATGTTGGACCCGTAGGCGGCGTAGAGGGCCATGCTGCGAAGATTACGCGGGCCGCGCACGAGGAGGAGGTGAGCATGCGGATCGTCATCGTCGGTGGCGGGCCGGCGGGCTACGAGTCGGCGCTGGTCGCGCGCCAGCTCGGGGCCGACGTCACGGTCGTCGACCGCGACGGGCTCGGCGGCGCCTGCGTGCTCACCGACTGCGTGCCGTCGAAGACGCTGATCGCCTCCTCGGACGCGATGACCGCGCTCGCGGCGGCCGGCTCGCTGGGCATCCGGTTCCGCAAGGGCGGCGGCGCGACGTGGGAGGACGAGGACCCGGACGCGCCGCCGGAGGCGGTGACGGTCGACCCGCCGACGGTGTTCGGTCGGGTGAAGACGCTGGCGCTGGCGCAGAGCCTGGACATCGCGACGCGGCTCGCGCGCGAGGGCGTCAACGTCGTGCAGGGCAGCGGCCGGCTGGTCGACGCGCACCACGTCGCCGTGCGCCGCGCGCACTCCGACGAGGACGACGTGATCGAGGCCGACATCGTGCTGCTCGCGCTCGGCGCGCACCCGCGGGTCGTGCCCGGCGCGGAGCCGGACGGCGAGCGCATCCTGACCTGGCGCGACGTGTACGACCTGCCGGAGCTGCCGGAGCGCCTGATCGTCGTGGGGTCGGGCGTGACGGGCGCGGAGTTCGCCGGGGCGTTCCAGGCGATGGGGTCGCACGTGACGCTCGTGTCGTCGCGCGACCGGGTGCTGCCCGGCGAGGACGCCGACGCGGCGGCCGTGATCGAGGGGGTGTTCGCCCGCCGCGGCATGACGATCCTCAACGGCGCCCGCGCGGTGGCGGCGACCCGCGTCGACGGCGGCGTCGTCGTGACGCTGGAGGACGGGCGCACGGTCGAGGGCACGCACGCGTTGATGACGGTCGGGTCGATCCCGTCGACGACCGGCCTGGGGCTGGCGGAGGCGGGCGTCCGGCTCACCGAGGGCGGCTACATCGCGGTCGACAAGGTGAGCCGCACGTCGGTGTCGACCATCTACGCCGCGGGCGACTGCACCGGCGTGCTGATGCTCGCGTCGGTCGCGGCGATGCAGGGACGCATCGCGATGTGGCACGCGCTGGGCGAGGCCGTCGCGCCGATCAACCTCGGCAACGTCTCCGCCACGATCTTCACCGACCCGGAGATCGCGACGGTGGGGGTGCGGCAGGCCGACGTCGACGCCGGGACGGTCTACGGCGTGGTGAAGAAGCTGCCGCTGGCCACCAACGCGCGGGCGAAGATGCAGGGCATCACCGACGGCTTCGTGAAGCTGATCTGCCGGCCCGAGTCCGGCAAGGTGCTCGGCGGCGTCATCGTCGCGCCGCGCGCGAGCGAGCTGATCCTGCCGGTGACGATGGCGGTGTCGCTGGGGCTCAACGTCGACCAGGTGGCGCACACGTTCGCGATCTACCCGTCGCTGTCGGGGTCGCTCACCGAGGCGGCGCGCCAGCTCCACCAGGGCTGACGCGGGGGACGGCGCGAGCGCCGCCCCCCGCGGGCGCCGTTGCTAGCCGGCCTGGATGGCGAGCGCGCAGGTGGCGGTGGTGGCGCCGCCGGCGAGCCAGTGCGTGCTGATGTCGTCGTAGTAGTACGTCGAGCCGCCGACGATCTTGATGGTCTGGCAGAGGTAGACGTCGCTGGTCGTGTCGACGTCGAACTCGAACTCCCGCGGCGTGATGACGATGACGCCGTTGTCGCCGGAGCCCGACGTCAGGGTGCCGGCGAGCGCGGTGCCGCCGTAGGTGCTGGTGGTCTGCAGCCAGCAGGTGAGGGTGCCGCTGGTGCCGGTGTTGCCGTCGAGCAGCGCGAGGATGGACGGCCCGCCGTGGATCTCGCCGTAGTTGTGGCGGAGGTCCTGGTTGACGACGCCGGAGACGTCGTTCTGCGAGGCGAACCCGCAGCCGCGGGGCTCGTCGGGGGCCGGCGACGCGTGGCCGGCGGTGGTGGCCGCGACGGTGAGCGCCGCGGCGAGGAGCAGGGTCTTGCGCATGGTTCCTCCCGTTGGCCCCGCACGGCAGCTCGCCGACGGCGAGGTAGGGGTCCGGGCGGGACCCGGCGACGGTACGGGCGGCAGGGGCCCGGGTCAACGGTTCCGGACGTCAGGGGACGTAGCGGGCGGTGCCGGGGCCGGTGACGACCGACAGCTCGCAGTGCGCCTCGCGGCCGGACATCGCCCACGTCTGCGTCAGCGCGTCCCAGTGGTAGACGGTGGCGCTGCCGGTGCTGCCGGTCAGGACCAGCGTCGAGCAGAGGAACACCGACTCGAGCACCGGCGAGTCGAACTCCACCGGCGTCGCCGGCAGCACGATGGTGCCGTTGCCGTCGGCGACCGAGCGGGAGGCGTTCGGGTCGGGGTAGACGCCGGTGCCGCCGACCTGGATGTCGCAGATGATCGTGCCGGGGACGCCGTCGCCGGTGATCTCGCCGGGGTCCCGGACGATGACCGGCCCGGCGTGCACCTCGCCGAAGTTGTCGGTGGGGTCCTGGTAGAGCAGGCCGGTGATGTCGTTGCGCGTCGCCATGCCGCAGGCGCGGCCCGCGACGGGCGCGGGGACGGCCCGCGCCGGCGCGGCGGGCAGCAGCGCGCAGGCGGCGGCGGCAACGGCGACGAGGCGCGGCATCGGCGTCCCCTTCGTGTAGGGCGACCCCCCGAGGACCCCACGAGTCACGCATATCGGGCGGCACCCGTCAATGGGCGCCGTCCGTCAGCCCGCGATCTCGCAGATGACGGCGCCGCTGCTCACGACCTCGCCGACGGTGGCGGTGAGCCTGGTGACGGTGCCGGCCTTGTGCGCGTTGAGCGGCTGCTCCATCTTCATCGCCTCGAGGACGACGACGAGGTCACCGGCGGCGACGGTGTCGCCCTCGGCGACGTTGACCTTGACGATGGTGCCCTGCATCGGCGAGGTGAGCGCGTCGCCGCCCGCGGCGGGGCCGGCCTTGGCCTTGCCGGAACGCTTCGGCGCGGCCTTCGCAGGCGCCGTTGCGGCGGAGCCGACGCCGAGCCCGGCGGGCAGCACGACCTCGAGCCGCTTGCCGCCGACCTCGACGACCACGGTCTCGCGCGCGGCCTCCTCGCCGTCCGCGGCGGCACCGCCGGCGTAGGGCGGGATCTCGTTGGCGAACTCCGTCTCGATCCAGCGCGTGTGCACGTCGAACGACTCCGCGAACGCCGGGTCGCGCACGACCGCGCGGTGGAACGGCAGCGCCGTGGCGAGACCCTCCACGACGAACTCGTCCAGCGCGCGGCGGGAGCGTTCGAGCGCCTCCTCGCGGGTGGCGCCCCACACGATCAGCTTGGCCAGCAGCGAGTCGAACGCCTGCCCGATCACCGAGCCCGCGACGACGCCGGAGTCGAGGCGGACGCCGGGGCCGTCCGGCGCCTCCCAGACGGTGACCGTGCCGGGCGCGGGGAGGAAGTTGCGGCCCGGGTCCTCGCCGTTGACGCGGAACTCGAACGCGTGGCCGCGCGGCTCCGGCGTGCCGTACTCCAGGCGCTGCCCGTCGGCGACGCGGAACTGCTCGCGGACGAGGTCGAAGCCGGTGACCAGCTCGGTGACCGGGTGCTCCACCTGGAGGCGGGTGTTGACCTCGAGGAACGACACCGTCCCGTCCTGGCCGACGAGGAACTCAACGGTGCCGGCGCTGACGTACCCGGCCTTCTCGCAGATCGCCTTCGCGGCCGAGTGGATCGCGGTGCGCTGCTCCGGCGTGAGGTCCGGCGCCGGCGCCTCCTCGACCAGCTTCTGGTGGCGGCGCTGCAGCGAGCAGTCGCGGTCGCCGACGACGACGACGTTGCCGTGGGTGTCGCCGAGCACCTGCACCTCGACGTGCCGCGGCCGGTCGAGGTACCGCTCGACGAAGCACTCGCCGCGGCCGAACGCCACCTCCGCCTCGCGCACCGCCGACGCGTACAGCTCGGGGATCTCCTCGATCGTGCGGGCCACCTTGAGGCCGCGGCCGCCGCCGCCGAACGCCGCCTTGATCGCGACCGGGAGCCCGTGCTCCTCGGCGAACGCCACCACCTCGTCGGCGCCGGCGACCGGGTCGGCCGTGCCGGGCACGAGCGGCGCGCCGACCGCGAGCGCGATGTGCCGGGCCTCGGTCTTGTCGCCGAGGCGGCGGATCGCGTCGGGCGACGGGCCGATCCAGGTAAGGCCGGCGTCGAGGACCGCCTGGGCGAACTCGGCGTTCTCGGAGAGGAAGCCGTAGCCGGGGTGGACCGCGTCCGCGCCGGACCTGCGGCACGCCTCGACCACCTTGTCGATGCGCAGGTACGACTCGCCGGGGGTGTTGCCGCCCAGCGCGTACGCCTCGTCCGCGACACGCACGTGCAGCGCGTCCCGGTCGGGGTCGGCGTAGACGGCGACGCTGGTCAGGCCGTGGTCGCGGCACGCGCGGGCGACCCGGACGGCGATCTCGCCGCGGTTGGCGATGAGGACCTTGCGCACGACGCTCCCTGCTCTCGGCTTCGCCGAAGTGTAGGGCGCCTGAGAGACTGTCCCCGACACGCTCGGTACCGACCTGAAGGAGAACCGGTGGCCCGCTCCGGCCTCGCGATCACCCTTGCCGCCGCGGCGCTCGTCGCGGGCGGCTGCACGCTCCCCGAGGCGCCGGCGCGCGAGGCGCGCACCAACGAGCTCGCCGCGCGCGGCAACCCGTTCCCGACGCCCGGCCCGAAGGCGCCCGGCGCGCCGGCGATCGACGTCGAGGCGGTCGGCAAGGAGCCGGCGTGGAAGAAGAGCTCGTACACGGTGAAGGCCGGCGTCGTGAACATCTCGTTCACCAGCCCCGAGGGCAGCAACCACAACCTGAACCTCGTCGGCCCCGGCGCGCCGTACCCGATCCTGTGGGGCGAGGAGGCCGGCTCGTCGGCCGACCACCTGACGCAGTCGGTGGAGCTCCAGAAGGGGACGTACGAGTTCTTCTGCTCGGTCCAGGGGCACCGCACCGCGGGCATGGCCGGCACCATCACCGCCGAGTAGCCGCAGCCGTGTTCGGCCGGCGGGGGAAGCAGCGGGACGAGCCGCCGCCCGGCGACGAGGCGCCCGGCTGGGACGCGATCGACGCGGCGCTGCGCCCGCTCTACGGCGACACCGAGCCCGCGCACGTCGGCTACGGCCTCGCGCCGCCGCTCGGCGAGGACCTCCAGGGCTGCTCCGCGTACGACGCCGGCGGGCACTGGCACTTCGTGACGTACGGCCTGAGCGCGCTGTACGTCAAGGAGGAGGGCGAGGACCCCGACCTCTCCGGCTGGGGGATCGAGCTGACGTTCCGGCTCGCGCGCGGCGACGAGACGGCGCCGCCGACGTGGGCGTACCTGCTGCTCAACAAGCTCGCGCGCTACGTCAACTCCTCCGGCCGGGTGTTCGCGCCCGGCCACTCGCTCGACGGCGGCGGCGCGATCACCGGCCACCCGGCCGACGAGGGGGCGCCGCCGACGGCGCTCACCGGGCTCGCGTTCGCGGTGGACCCGCGGCTCGGGCGGATCGGCACGCCGCACGGCGAGGTGACGTTCGTGCAGGTCGTCGGCGTGACCGCCGACGAACGCCGCCGGCTCGCGGCCGGCGAGCCGGTCCTGGACGAGCTGCGGGCGCGCGACCCGCTGCTCGTCACCGACCTCGCGCGGGCCTGACCGCCTACCAGTCGGCGCGGGTCCGCGCGTCGCGGGCGGCCGCGCGCCAGGCGCCCGGCCCGGGCGCGGGCAGCGGCGCGCGGGGGCGCGGGCAGGACCACCCGTCGGCGGGGCGTTGCGGCTCGGGCGCGCCGCCGCCGCGCGCGGCGAGGACAGCGACGAGCGCCGCGACCTCCTCGGGGGAGGCGTCGCCGCGGACGATCCGCAGCAGGGGTTCCCCGGCGGGCGGGGTCCCCGCGGCGCCGCGCAGCGGCGTCGTGGGGTGCCTCATAGCGGGATGTTGCCGTGCTTCTTGGGGGGCAGCGACTCGCGCTTGGTGCGGAGCTGGCGCAACGCCCGGATGACCTGGCCGCGCGTCTCGCTCGGCGCGATGACGGCGTCGACGTAGCCGCGCTCGGCGGCGATGTACGGCGTGGCGAAGTGCAGGTTGTAGTCCTCGACCAGCTCGGCGCGCTTCGCCTCCGCGTCGCCGGCGGCGGCGAGTTCCTTGCGGAACACGATGTTGACCGCGCCCTGCGCGCCCATGACGGCGATCTCCGCGGTCGGCCAGGCGAGGTTGACGTCGGCGCGCAGGTGCTTCGAGCCCATGACGTCGTACGCGCCGCCGTACGCCTTGCGCGTGATGACGGTGACCTTCGGGACGGTGGCCTCCGCGTAGGCGTAGATGAGCTTGGCGCCGCGGCGGATGATGCCCTCCCACTCCTGGCCGGTGCCGGGCAGGAAGCCGGGGACGTCCACGAACGTCAGCACCGGGACGTTGAACGCGTCACACGTGCGGACGAACCGCGCCGCCTTCTCGGACGCGTCGATGTCGAGGCAGCCGGCGTAGTGCATCGGCTGGTTGGCGACGACGCCGACGGAGCGGCCGTCGACGCGGCCGAAGCCGCAGAGGATGTTCGGCGCGAACAGCGCGTGCACCTCGAGGAACTCGCCGTCGTCCAGCACGTGCTCGATGACGGTGTGCATGTCGTACGGCTGGTTGCTGCTGTCGGGGATCAGCGTGTCCAGCTCGGTGTCGAGCGCGTCGAGGTCGGTCTCCTCGGCGTACTCCGGCGGGTCGGAGAGGTTGTTGTCCGGCAGGTACGACAGCAGCGCGCGCGCCAGGTCGAGGCAGTCCTGCTCGTCGGTCGCGACGAAGTGCGCGACGCCGGACTTGGTGTTGTGGGTGTGCGCGCCGCCGAGGTCCTCGAACTCCACGTCCTCGCCGGTGACGGTCTTGATGACGTCCGGGCCGGTGATGAACATGTGCGAGGTCTTGTCGACCATCAACGTGAAGTCGGTGATGGCGGGCGAGTACACGGCGCCGCCGGCGCACGGCCCCATGACCAGTGAGAGTTGCGGGACGACGCCGGACGCCATGACGTTGCGGTAGAAGATCTCGCCGTAGAGGCCGAGCGAGACGACGCCCTCCTGGATGCGCGCGCCGCCGGAGTCGTTGATGCCGACGACCGGGCAGCCGGTCTTCAGCGCGAGGTCCATGACCTTGACGATCTTCTCGCCGAACACCTCGCCGAGGCTGCCGCCGAAGACGGTGAAGTCCTGGCTGAACACGCAGACCTTGCGGCCGTCGACGGTGCCGTAGCCGGTGACGACGCCGTCGCCGTACGGGCGGTTCTTCTCGACGCCGAAGTCGTGCGCGCGGTGCCGGGCCAGCGCGTCGGTCTCGACGAACGAGCCCGGGTCGAGGAACGCCTCCACGCGCTCGCGCGCGGTCATCTTCCCCTTGGCGTGCTGGCTCTCGACGGCCTTGGCGGAGCCGGCGTGCGTGGCCTCGTCGCGCTTGTGGTGGAGCTGCGCGATGCGGCCGGCGGTGGTGTGCAGGTCGACCGGGGCGGAGCCCTCGGCGGGAGCGGTCATGGGTCCGTATGTTAGGGCGCGATGTACCAGGACCTGGACCGGCCTCCCCTCCAGCCGCGGGTGCTCAACCGCTGGCTGCCGGAGCCGTGGCGCGAGGTCCGCGTCCTCGAGTCGATCGGCTCCACCAACGACTACGTCGCCGCCCTGGCGCGCGCGGGCGAGCGGGAGGGGCTGGTCGTCGTCGCGGAGCACCAGTTCCTCGGGCGCGGCCGGCTGGACCGCACCTGGACGTCGCCGCCGCGCGCGGGGCTGACGTTCTCGCTGCTGCTGCGGCCCGCCGTGGCGGCGGGCGCGCGGTCGTGGCTGCCGATGCTGCTCGCCGCCTGCGCCGCCGAGGCGGTGGCCGCGCGCACCGACCTGGACGCGGCGTTGAAGTGGCCGAACGACCTGCTGGTCGGCGGCCGCAAGGTCGGCGGCGTGCTGGCGGAGGCGACCGGTGACGCGGTGGTCGTCGGCTTCGGCCTCAACGTCTCGACGCGCCGCGACGAGCTGCCGCGCGACGACGCGTCGTCGCTGGCGCTGGAGACGGGCGGCGTCGTCGACCGGGGGCCGTTGCTGCTGGCGCTGCTGCGGGCGATGGGGCCGGCGTACGCGGCGTGGCTGGCCGACCCGGCGACGGCGCGGGAGCGGTACCGCGCGCGCTGCGACACGATCGGCCGCGCGGTGCGCGTGCTGCTGCCGGGCGACGAGGCGCTGGAGGGCGAGGCGACCGACGTGGACGAGGCCGGGCGGCTCGTCGTCGCGCACGACGGCACGACGACCGCGGTGTCCGCGGGCGACGTCGTGCACGTCCGCCCGGCATAGCATCCGCGGCCATGGAGATCGTGCGGAACGTCATCGTGCTCGACGCGGCCGACCTCGAGGCGGAGAGCGCGTTCTGGGCCGGCATCCTGGGCGGCTTCGCGCCGGACGCGTCGATGACGCTGTGCCAGTCGTCGTCCTTCACGCGAGTGGCGGATCGGCGTCCAGCTCGCGCCCAATCATGTGCCGCCGGAGTGGCCGGGCGGTGCCCAGCAGCAGCAGATCCACCTGGACCTGCACGCCACGGACATCCGGGCCGCGCACGAGGAGGCGGTCGCGCTGGGCGCGCGGGTGCTCCAGGCGGCGGACGACCTGGACGCCGAGGAGGGCTACCAGGTGTACGCCGACCCGGCCGGCCACCCGTTCTGCATCGGCTGGGGGCAGCCGTCGCGGGAGGCGCTCGCCGCGATCGTCCAGCGGCGGCGCGCCGAGCAGGAGTAGCTACGCCGTCTCCCGGACCCGGACCCGGCGCCGGACCCGGTCCACGAGCAGCGCCGACGCCAGCAGCGCCGCGCCCGCGACGACGACCAGCGCCGCGCCCGGCAGCACCGGCGCGAACAGGCCGAA
>DASTMB010000038.1 GCA_035714365.1 Mycobacteriales bacterium
CAAGTGCCACTCCCTCGACATGCACATTGAGAGGGGAGGAGCAGGTCAGCCAGGCGGAACAGCGGGGTTAGCGAGGCTTGAGAACGGTGACGGAAGCAGTGGCAGAGGCAGGGTCGGAGTCGGGCGTGGGACGGGTGCAGAGGGCATCCAGAACGGCCGGAGCGGACTCGTCGTCGTACAGGTGTCCGTAGCGGTCCATCGTGAGCGAGACGGTCGTGTGACCCATCCAGACGGACAGTCGCTTCGGATTCACGCCGGCCGCGATCATCAGCGACGCGTACGTGTGCCGCAGGTCATGGAACCGCGTCTCCGGCGGCAGCCCCGCGCGGACGACGGCGGGCTTGAACACCTGTAGGTAGAACGTGTTGTGCCGCCGCGGCTTGCCGTCGTCGCCGAACACGAGGTCGTCCATCTCGAGCCCGGCGCGCCCGATGTGCTTGGCGAGCAGGTCGCAGAGCGACGGCGAGATGGGAACGGTGCGACGACCGGCATTGCTCTTGGGCGTGTCCACGATCAGCTCGGAGCCGAGGTCGGTCACGGTCTGGCGGACGTTGAGGCGGCGGCGCAGCAGCTCGATGTCGCGGACGCGGAGGCCGTTCAGCTCGCCGGCGCGCAGGCCGGAGCCCGCCGCGGTCAGCACCAGCAGGTCGAGCGGTGGCGGCAGTTCATCGGCGAGCGCCTGGACCTGCTCGACGGTGAGGAACACGTTGTCCTTGGGGCGTAGGCGCGGTGGCTTCACGTCGTGGCACGGGTTCGTGCGGATCATCTTGCGGCGCACGGCCTCGTCGAGGATCAGGCGCGCGACCATCAGCACGTTGCGGACGGTGGACGGGCAGCGGCCCGCAGCCGTCATGGCCGTGACGATCGCCTGAACGTCGCCGTAGGTGATGCGGCCGACCGGCTTGTCGTGCAGCGGCGCAAGGTTGTGGTCGATCGCGGATCGGTACGTGATCTGCGTGCGTCGCTTGAGTTGGAGTTGGGCCGCGAACCACTGCTCCGCGACGACGCGGAAGGGAACCGCCCCCGCGGACGGAGCGACGTACGTCCCTTCTCGTAGGTCCGCGTGGACGGCGCTCTGGAACGCGCGTGCCTCGTCCTTCGTCTCGAACGTCCGCGACCGCTGCCGGCCCTCGCCGTCGCGGAAGCGGACCTCGTAGACGGTGCCCTTCACGCGGTTGAGCCGACGGATTCCACTGGTCCGAGTCCTTGCCATGACGCGCCTCCTGCACCCGCTGGATCGCCACGGTAGCCAGCGGTTGCGCCATGTTTCGGACCAAGATCACGCACCACAGCCATCCCACAACCTGTGGGATACGGGGTGCTACGAGACGACACCCGACGGGACGTGATCTAGCCTCTGACCTGTGCAAACGCCTCCGAGCGAGCAGGGGCCGCGGCGGCCCCGCGTCGGTCATATTCAGTTCCTCAACTGCCTGCCGCTCTACTGGGGACTGATCCGTTCGGGGGCCCTGCTGGACGTCGACCTGACGAAGGACACGCCGGACCACCTCAACGACGCCCTGGTGCGCGGGGACCTCGACATCGGCCCGATCAGCCTGGTCGAGTACCTGCGGCACGCGGACGAGCTGCTGCTGCTGCCGGGCCTGGCGGTCGGCTCGGACGGCCCGGTGCTGTCGGTCAACCTGGTCAGCAAGAGCCCGCTGCACGAGCTCCGCAAGGTGGCGCTCGGGTCGACCAGCCGGACGAGCGTGCTGCTCGCGCAGCTCCTTCTCGAGGAGCGCCACGGGGTCCACCCGGAGTACGCGACGATGCCGCCGGACCTGACGACGATGCTGCTGGAGGCGGACGCGGCGGTGCTGATCGGCGACGCCGCGCTGCGCGCCACCTACACCGCCCCGAGCAAGAGCCTCGACGTGGTCGACCTCGGCGCGGCGTGGAAGGACTGGACCGGCCTGCCGATGGTGTTCGCGGTCTGGGCGGCGCGGCGGAACTTCGCCGAACGCCACCCGGGCGCGGTGAAGGACGTGCACGAGGCGTTCACGCGGTCGTTGGACCTGAGCCTGCGCAACGTCGCGGAGGTGGCGCAGGCGGCGGCGCGCTGGGAGGCGCTGGACGCGGCGACGCTGGAGACGTACTTCACGACGCTGGACTTCCGCCTCGGCGAACGGCAGCTCGCGGGGCTGCGGGAGTTCGCCCGGCGAACGGCGCCGAGAGGGGACTGGCCGGCCGACGTCGAAGTGGCGTTCGCGCCACTGTGACGTAACCCGCGACGCGCCCGCGTCGTTGCGCACGCAGAGCAGCGAGGGGAGGGCCGGCCGATGCGTCACGCCGTGCTGGCGGCCGCCCTCGTCGCGGCGACCGCGACGATCCCGAGCCACGCGGCGGACGCCGCGATCACGGCCGCCGGCAACGCGTTCCTCCCCGGCAGCGTCAGCGTGAGCCGGGGCAGCCACCTGACGTTCGCGAACGCCGACGTCGCGCCGCACAACGTCGTCGCCGACGCGAGCGGCCGCACCGGGCCGCTGTTCGCCAGCAAGACGGTGACAGCGGGCCAGACCGCCGAGGTGACCGGCGTAGCGAAACTGAAGCCCGGCACCTACCCGTTCCACTGCTCGGTCCACCCGCGGATGGTCGGCGCGCTCACGATCACCGGCGGCAACGCCGCCACGGTCGCCGCCACCCCCGCCGGCAGCGTGCCGACGCCGACCAGCCTGGCGTTCTTCGGCAACGCCCTCTACGTCGCGAGCTACACGACGAACCAGGTCCTGACGCTGCCGGTCCTCCCCGGCGGCGTACTGGGACAGCCGGCGCCCTACGTCACCGGCCTGGACGAGCCGCTGGGCGTGGCGTTCGCGCCGGACGGGACGCTGTTCGTGAGCGACTCGCACGCCGCCGGCGCCGCCCGGGCCGGCCGCGTCTGGCAGGTGGACAGCACAGGCACCAAGAAGGTCGTGATCGACGGCCTGCCCAACGGCCGCCACAACACGAACGGCCTGGCCGTCCGCAACAACCGCCTCTACGTCGCCAACGGCAGCAGCACCGACGACGGCGTGACCGGCGGCCCGCCGGAACGGCCGCTGTCCGGCACGGTCCTCTCCTACGCGCTGCCCATCCGCCCCGGTGCCAAGCCGGTGGTGGAGGCGAGGGGGCTGCGCAACGCGTTCGACCTGGCGTTCGCGCCGGGCACCGGCGACCTGTGGTTCGCGACGAACGGCCCGGACGCGCTCGACCCGTACGGCGAGGACCTGCTGCACAAGGTGCCGGTGGCGAGGGGCACCTACGACTACGGCTTCCCCGGCTGCGTCTACGCCGCGGACCTCGAACGCGCGCAGAACCGCAACGTCGCGATCCCCTGCGCCGCGGACGTCAGGCGGCCGGAACGCGCGCTCGGCCTGCACGTGTCCGCCGACGGCCTGGCGTTCGGAACGGGCGGCGCGTGGGGGAGCGACCTCTACGTCGCCGAGTACGGCAGCAACGCGCCGCCGCGCGCCGGCCACACCGTCGTGCGCATCCCCGTGGCGAACGGCCGCGCCGGCGAGCCGGAGACGCTGCTGACGGGCGCGGCGCCGATCGACGTGGCGTTCGGCCCGGACGGCCTCTACGTCGCGGACTTCGACACCGGCGCGATCCTGCTGCTGCGGGCGGTGGGCTGATGGCCGCGAAGCCGATGACGGCGGCGGACGTGAGCCGGCTGCTGGGGCGGGCGGCGTTCGGCGCGACGGCGCACGACCTCGACGCGTGGACCGGCAAGGAGTACGGCGACCTCGTCGACAGCCTGCTCACGGTGACGACGCTGCCGGCGCGGCCGCCGCTGCCGGACGACGCGCAACGCCTGCTGCTCCAGAGCGGCCAGAGCACCGACGCCGACGGCGCGCGGATGTGGTGGCTGGAGCGGATGCGCACGACGCCGTTCCCGCTGCTGGAACGCCTGACGCTGCTCTGGCACGGCCACTTCGCGACGGGCGTGCGGTACCCGCCGACGCTGGCGCAGCTCGTCCGGCAGAACGAGACGCTGCGCACCCACGCGCTCGGCAGCCTGCGCGACCTGGTGGCGGCGGTGACGCTCGACCCGGCGATGCTGTTCTGGCTCAACGGCGTGGAGAACGCCGTCCCGAACCCGAACGAGAACTACGCCCGCGAGTTCTTCGAGCTGTTCACGCTCGGCAAGCGTCCGCAGGTGCACACCGAACGCGACATCCGCGAGGCGGCGCGCGTGTTCACCGGCTGGTACGTCGACGCCAACGACCAGGCGGTGTTCGCGGCGAGCCGCCACGACCAGCGGAGCAAGAAGGTCCTCGGCAGGACCATCGCGAACGCCGGCGACCAGGAGTACGCGCGGCTGGTCGACGTGGCGCTGGCCCGGCCGGAGGCGGCGGCGTTCGTCGCGTGGAAGCTGGTCGCGAACCTCGCCTACGTCCCCGGCGGCAGCGACCCGCTGGTCCGCAAGGTGGCGAAGTCGTTGCGGGACAACGATCTCGCGATCGCGCCGGCGGTGCGGACGCTGCTGCTGGCCGACGAGTTCCGGTACGCGAAGGGCGCGCACGCGCTGGTCCGCCAACCGGTGGAGGCGGTCGTGCACGCGGCGAAGGCGTTCGGCGTGGCGTTCGCGGACGCGAGCCTGGTCTGGCCGCTGGAGGAGATGGGGCAGACGCTGTTCGACCCGGTCAACGTCGGCGGCTGGCCGCTCGGCGCGGACTGGATCTCGCCGGTGACGGCCCTGGCGCGGTACGAGGCGGCGTTGACGCTCTACACGACGGCGACGCGCGGCGTGGTCGTCGCGGACCCGCTGCCGGCCGCGGCGGACCTGGCGGGCTGGGCGCACCGGCTGGGCCTGGCCGGGTTCTCCACCAACACGACGAACGCGGTCCGCGCGTACCTGCGCCGGACGGCGAAGAACGGCGCGGTCGACCAGCAGGCGGGCGTCGCGGCACTGCTGCTGTGCAGCCCGGAGTGGGTGGTGCTCTGATGGCGGTCACCAGGCGGCGCTTCGTCGCGGGGGCGGCGGGGCTGGCGGCGGCGCACGCGCTGCTGCCGGCGGTCGCGCGGGCCGGCGCGGCGTTCGGCAAGACGCCCGCGCACCCCGGCACCGCGCAGCGCAACCGGCTCGTCGTCATCCACCTCAACGGCGGCAACGACGGCCTGAACACCGTGATCCCGACGGCCGGCCGCGGCTACGACGTCTACCGCAAGGTCCGTCCCGCGCTGCACCACGCGCCGCACCAGACGCTGCCGCTCGACCTGCCGCGCGACCGCGCGCACCACCTCGGCCTCAACGCGCACCTGAAGACGCTGCACCGCCTGTACCGCGACGGCCGGGTCGCGATCGTGCAGGGCGTCGACTACGCGAACCACAACTACTCGCACTTCACGTCCGGCGACATCTGGCACTCCGGCGAGCCCGGCCGCGCCGCCGACTCCGGCTGGCTCGGGCGGCACCTGGACCGGGTCGGCGCGGGCGACGGCGAGCTGCGCGGCGTCGCGGTCGGCTACCAGCTCCCGTTGATGCTGAAGGGCCACACCCGCAGCGGCATCGGCATCCGGTCGATCGCGGCGACGCGGTTCCCCGACGGCACCGGCGCGGTCGCCGACGCGCGGCACGACGCGCTGGCGCTCTTCGACCACCACGCCCGCAGTGAACCGTTGCGCCGCGCGGCCGGCATCGGCGCGCGGCAGGCGGTCGACCTCGTCGACGTGCTGCGGACGGTGCCGGCGGCGAAGACGACCGGCACCTGGATCGGCGACCAGCTCCTCACCGCACGGACGCTGCTAGGCCTCGACCTCGGCGTCGAGTGCGTCTACCTGACCGTCGGCGGCTACGACACGCACACCGACCAGAAGGCCGCGCACGAGACGCTGCTGACGCAGCTCGACCAGGCGCTGGAGGCGTTCTTCCTCGGCAGCGCCGGCGGCCACCGGCTCGGCATCGGCCCGCTGCCCGCGGCGCTCGCGAGCCGCACGCTGGTGATGGTGGTCAGCGAGTTCGGGCGGCGGATCGGCGAGAACGGCACCGGCTCCGGCGCGGGCACCGACCACGGCGCGGCCGCGCCCGTCCTCCTCGTCGGGCCGAAGGGGCGGGTCGGCGCGGGGCTGCACGGCGAGCACCCGGCGCTGGGCACGACGGGGCTGCCCGCCGACAACCTGGCGATGACGACCGACCTGCGCCGGCTCTACGAGACGGTGCTGCGCGGCTGGCTGCACGACCCGGACCCGCTCTACTCGCGGCTGACCCCACTGCCCGGCCTGCTGCGCTGACGGTTACGCTGGCGGCGTGAGCAGCGACCTCCAGCACGTACTCGACCGGGCCGCCGACGGCGGGCGCATCACGCCCGAGGAGGCGCTCGCGCTCTACACCGGCGCGCCGTTCCACGCGCTCGGCCGGGCCGCGGACGCCGTGCGCCGCAGGCGTTTCCCGGACAACGTCGCGACGTACCTCATCGACCGGAACATCAACTACACGAACGTCTGCGTGACCGCGTGCAAGTTCTGCGCGTTCTACCGCGCGCCCGGTCACGAGGAGGGCTGGGTCCGCGACCTGCCGGAGATCCTGCGGCGCTGCGGCGAGGCGGTCGCGCTCGGCGCGACGCAGATCATGCTCCAGGGCGGGCACCACCCCGAGTTCGGGATCGAGTGGTACGAGGAGACGTTCGCCGCGATCAAGCGCGACTACCCGATGCTGGCGCTGCACTCGCTGGGCGCCAGCGAGGTCGTGCACATCTCGCGGGTGAGCGGGCTCACCTACGAGCAGGTCATCACGCGGCTGCGCGACGCCGGGCTGGACTCGTTCGCGGGCGCCGGCGCGGAGATCCTCACCGAGCGCCCGCGCCAGGTGATCGCGCCGTTGAAGGAGCCGGGGCACGTCTGGCTCGAGGTCATGGAGATCGCGCACGGGCTGGGCGTCGAGTCGACGGCGACGTTCATGATGGGCACCGGCGAGACGAACGCCGAACGCATCGAGCACCTGCGGATGATCCGGGACGTGCAGGACCGCACGGGTGGGTTCCGGGCCTTCATCCCGTGGACCTACCAGCCGGAGAACAACCACCTGAAGGGCCACACCCAGGCCACGACGATGGAGTACCTGCGGATGGTCGCGGTGGCGCGGCTGTTCTTCGACAACGTCGCGCACCTGCAGGGGTCGTGGCTCACCGTCGGCAAGGACGTGGGCCAGCTCACGCTGCACCTCGGCGCCGACGACCTCGGCTCGGTGATGCTCGAGGAGAACGTCGTCTCCGCCGCCGGCGCGAAGCACCGGTCCAACCGCCTCGAGCTGATCCACCTGATCCGCTCGGCCGGCCGCATCCCGGCGCAGCGGGACACGCTCTACCGCCACCTCGTCGTCCACGACGACCCGGCGAACGACCCGGTCGACGCGAACGTCGCCTCCCACGTCTCCTCCACCGCGTTGACGCTGGTCTCGTGAGCGGCCGCACCCAGGTCTGGCGGATCGCCTCCGGCTTCTGCTGGTTCGTGGCGTTCGCGCTGGCCGCGCTGCCGATCAACGTCGACGGCGACAGCTGCGGGCTGGCGTTCCGCGCGCTGACCAAGGGCGAGCCGTGCGGTGCGGCCGGCGGCTCGCGACTGGCGACGCTGACGGTCTGGCTGGTCATCACCGGCGCCGTGTCGGTCGGCTACGTCGTCAGTGCGGTGCGCCACCGCGACGACGGCGAATGACGGCAACGCTCCACCGCGCGCCGGTCGTGCTGCCGGTCGCCGGCGAGCCGGTGCGCGACGGGGCGGTGCTGGTCGAGAACGACCGCGTCGTCGCGGTCGGCCCGGCCGCCTCGGTCGACGCGGACGGGGCGCGCGTCCGCGAGTGGCCGGGCGTGCTGCTGCCGGGCCTGGTCAACGCGCACACCCACCTCCAGTACACGGACTTCGCGGACCTGGCGACGAGCGGGCTGCCGTTCCCGGTCTGGATCCGGACGCTCACCGAACGCCGCCGCACCTGGACCGCGGAGCAGTGGCGGGAGAGCGCGCGGCACGGCGTGCACGAGGCGTTGCGCACCGGCACGACCTGCGTCGCCGATGTCGTGAGCAACGTCGAGATGCTGCCGGTGCTGGCCCGGTCCGGGTTGGCGGGAACGGCGTTCGTGGAGGTCGTCGGCGTCGAGTCGTACCGGTGGCCGGAGGAGCGCGACGTGTTGCTCGCGAAGCTCGCCGCCGCGCCGTCCGGCATCGACGTCGGCGTGAGCCCGCACGCGCTCTACTCGCTCGGCACCGATGCCGTGCGCGGGTCGCTGGCCGTCGCGCGCGAGCGCGGCCTGCGGCTGCACCCGCACCTGGCCGAGACCGACCACGAGGTCGAGTACGTCGCGCGCGGCACCGGACCCATCGCGGACTTCGGCCGCGGCCTGACGTTCGAGCTCATCGACAACGGCACCGGCCGGACGCCGGTCGCGGAGGCCGACGGGCTGGGGCTGCTCGGCCCGGACGTGCACGTCGCGCACGGCGTCCACGTCACCGCCGAGGACCGCGCGCTGCTGCGTTCGCGCGGGACGGCCGTGGCGCTCTGCGTGCGGTCCAACCGCATCCTCGGCGCGGGGGAGCCGCCGGTGGCGGCGTACCTCGCGGAGGGGTCGCCGGTCGCGGTCGGCACCGACTCGCGCGCGTCGTCGCCGTCGCTCGACCTGGTCGAGGAGGTCGCCGCGCTGCGCGACCTGGCGCTGGCGCAGGGCGCGTCGCCGGACGGCCTGGCGCGGCGGCTGGTCGAGGCGGCGACCGCCGGCGGCGCGGCCGCGCTCGGCCGCGACGACGTCGGGCGGCTGGCGCCCGGCGGGCGCGCCGACCTGGCGGCGTTCGACGTGCCGGTCGACGGTGACCCGTACGAGGCGCTGCTCGCGCACGGCGCCGGGCGTTGCGTCGCGACCGTGCTCGGCGGCCGGATCGTGCACCGCCGCTGAGGTCAGGCCGGGAAGTCCACGACGATCAGCACGACGTCGTCCGAGAGGACGGACGTCACCTCCCCGGCCAGCCGCCACCGCGCCGGTGCCGGTGTCCACTCCATCGAGGCGTCGTTGAAGCCGCCGCAGTAGAGGCCGTACCTCCGCCTGCCCCCGGTGAACGTCCCCTGCCCGGCGCCGTTGCTGCCGCACGGCAGGTGGCCGTACGCGATGCTGCCGAACCGGCCCCCGGCGCTGGTCGCCTCCCGGAACGTGCCGGTGCTCACGTGCAGCGCCCGCACGCCGACGCCCCCGCCGTCGGCCGTCGTGCGCACCCGCATCGACGGCCGCCACGGCCGCGCCCGCCACCCGGGGCTCACGTCCTCCAGCTCGACGGTCGTGTCCCACGCGGCGACGTAGGCGGTCGCGTCGAGCGACCCCGCCGTGACCGTGACGCGTTCCGGGGTGACCGGAGTCCGCGGCGCCGGGTCGGTGCACGCCGGCTCCGGGCAGCCCGGGTAGGTGACGCCCGGCCCGTAGGGCCGTGCCCACCCGTCCTCGCCGAACGTCCAGACCATCGGACCGAACCGGGACGCCAGCTCGTGCCCGCGTGCGGTCCGCGCCACGGCGAACGCGAGGATCGAGCCTTCCGCGCGCGTCGACGTCCGGTGCAGCCGCACGCTGAGGCGGGCCGGCCCGCGGCCGGTGCGGGTCAGTACCCAGCCGCTCGCGCGGCTCGGGGCGGGCGCCGCGTGCCCGGGCAGGGCGGAGAGCAGCAACGCCGCGACGACGACGAGGCGCAGCCGGGGCCGCGTCACGGCCGCGACGCCCCGGGCTCGGCACACGTGACGGAGTACGGCGGGACGAGCGCGCCGTAGTTGACGTAGGCGACGCAGGTGATCGCGGTGACCCGGCCGAGGTCCGCCGCCAGCGGCTGGCTGACCGCGAACCCGCTCATGACGCCGGAGTCCAGGGTGCGCGCGGCGTTGCAGCTCGCCTGGCCGCCCGCCGTACCACCGCGCGTCGCGACCGACAGCACCATCTCGGGGCAGGCGAACGTCGCGGCCTGCGGGTTGGGCAGGCACGTCACCGTCACGCGGTCGACGGCACCGCCCACCCCGCTGTGTGTGGTCGTCTCGCAGTCCCAGACGAGGCGGTCCGCGTCCTCGTAGGTGTTCGTCGCCACGATCCCGCGGATGCCGTTGTCGGTGATCGTGATGCTGCCCCACGCCGGCACGTCCTGTGCCTGGGCCGGAGCCGCGCCCGCTGTCGCCACGAGTGCCACCGCGGCGCCGAGCGCCGCCCATCCGGGTCGGTGCCTCATGCGTGTCTCCCCGTTGCCCGCGCCGCGGTCCCCCCGCGGTCGTCGTGATCTGCACGCTGAGATCGCGGCGACCTTACAGCGGACCGTAGGGTTCCGGCGTGACCCGCGCGGATCTCGGCAAGCAGCCGCACGACGTCGCCGCGATGTTCGACGGTGTCGCGGCGCGCTACGACCTCACCAACGCCGTCCTCTCGCTCGGCCAGGACCGCGGCTGGCGCCGCGCCACCACGCGCGCCGTCGACCCGAAGCCCGGCGAACGCGTCCTCGACCTCGCCGCCGGCACCGGCACGTCGTCGGTGGCGCTGGCGGAGAGCGGCGCAACCGTTGTCGCCTGCGACTTCAGCCTCGGCATGCTGCGCGTCGGCACCCGCCGCAACGCCCACCCGCGCGTGGCGTTCGTCGCCGGCGACGGGCTGCGGCTGCCGTTCGCGGACGGGTCGTTCGACGCGGTGACGATCTCGTTCGGGCTGCGCAACCTGCACGACCTCGACGCCGGCCTGGCCGAGCTGCGGCGGGTGACGAAGCCGGGCGGGCGGCTGGTCGTCTGCGAGTTCAGCCGGCCGGTGTGGGCGCCGTTCCGCCGCGTCTACGTCGACTACCTGATGCGCGCGCTGCCCGCGATCGCGCGCCGCGTCAGCAGCAACCCGGACGCGTACGTGTACCTCGCCGAGTCGATCCGCGCCTGGCCCGACCAGCGCGCGCTGGCCGCGCGGATCGCCGCCGCGGGCTGGCGGGAGACGAGGTGGCGCGACCTCACCGGCGGCATCGTCGCGCTGCACCGCGCCACGCGGTGACCCGGCTGATCGTCACGACCGATCCGCCGCAACGACTCCTCGCCGCGGTACGCGCCATGGTCGACGCGGCGTTCGGGGACGGGTTCACCGACGACGACTGGGACCACGCCCTCGGCGGCACCCACGTCGTCCTGCTCGACGGCGACACCGTCGTCGCCCACGCCGCCGTCGTCCCGCGCACCCTCGTCGTGGAGGCCACGATCACCGCCGGCTACGTCGAAGCCGTCGCCACGCGGCCGGACCGCCAGCGCGAGGGGCACGGCGCGGCCGTCATGCGCGAGGCCGCCGCGCAGATCCGCGCGCACTACCCGCTCGGGGTGCTGTCCACCAGCCGGCACGCGTTCTACGAACGCCTCGGCTGGGAGCGCTGGCGCGGCAAGACGTTCGTCCGGGACGGTGGCACGTTGCGGCGCACCGCGGACGAGGACGCCGGGATCATGGTGCTGCGCACCGCCCTGTCGGCGACGCTCGACCTCGCCTCCGCCATGGCGTGCGACGCCCGCGCCGGGGACGACTGGTAAGGCGTACACTGCCGGTGCTCGTGAAAACGTTCACAAAGTCCGGAGCGGCCGATGACCAGCGCAACGCAGGACGCGGACGTCATCGTCGTCGGCGCCGGCCCCGGCGGCTCCGCCACGGCGTTCCACCTCGCGCAGGCCGGGCTCGACGTCCTGCTGCTGGAGAAGAGCGCGTTCCCGCGCGAGAAGGTCTGCGGCGACGGGCTCACCCCCCGTGCGGTCAAGAGCCTCATCGGCATGGGCGTCGACGTCACCGGCCCCGGCTGGATGCGCAACGAGGGGCTGCGCATCATCGGCGGCGGCTGCCGGCTGGAGCTGCGCTGGCCGGAGCTCGCGACGTACCCGGACTTCGGCCTCGTCCGCACCCGCACCGACTTCGACGAGATCCTCGCCCGCACCGCGCAGAAGGCGGGCGCGCGGCTGCGCGAGCTGACCGAGGTGACCGGCCCGGTGCGCGACAGCGCCGGCCGCGTCGTCGGCGTCACCGCGCGCCGCGTCCCCGAGGACCCGCGGGACCGGCACGAGGCGCCGGAGGAGACGTTCCGCGCCCGCGCCGTCGTCGCCGCCGACGGCGTGTCCTCGCGGCTGGCGTTGCAGCTCGGCCTGGCCAAGCGCGACGACCGCCCGATGGGTGTCGCCGTCCGCCGCTACTACACCAGCCCCCGCACCAACGACACCTACCTCGAGTCGTGGCTGGAGCTCTGGCAGGGCGACACGCTGCTGCCCGGCTACGGCTGGATCTTCCCCGTCGGCGACGGCACCTCCAACGTCGGCCTTGGCCTGCTCAACACCTCCGCGGCGTTCCGCAGCACCGACTACCGGGCGTTGCTCAAGGCCTGGCTCGCGGGCATGCCGGAGGACTGGGGCTTCGTCGAGGAGAACGCCGTCGGCAAGGTGCAGGGCGGCGCCCTCCCCATGGGCTTCAACCGCCAGCCGCACTACAAGGACGGCGTCATGCTCGTCGGCGACGCCGGCGGCGTCGTCAACCCGTTCAACGGCGAGGGCATCGCGTACGCGATGGAGTCCGGCGAGCTGGCCGCCGAGGTCGCGACGCACGCGCTGCGGCGCGGCGACGAGCGCGTCTTCCAGCGCTACCCGGCCGAGCTGAAGGCGCGTTACGGCGGGTACTACACGCTCGGCCGGGTCTTCGTGCACGCGATCGGCAACCCGTCGGTCATGAAGTACGCCACCAAGTACGGCCTGCCGCGCCCGACCCTGATGCGCTTCACGCTCAAGCTGCTCGCCAACCTCACCGACCCGCGCGGCGGCGACGCCATGGACAGAGTCATCAACGCCATGAGCCGCCTGGCGCCGGACGCGTAGCGGCGGCGCCCCCGGCGTTTTGGCGGCCCCGCGCCGTGCCCCATAGGCTTCGACGGACGAGAGGGAAGGAGGACCGAGTGCTCGACCCGTACCTGCCGGTCCTCGTGCTGTTCCTGCTCGCGGCGGCGTTCGCGCTGTTCTCGGTGGTGGCCGGCTCGCTGATCGGCCCGCGCCGTTACAACAAGGCGAAGGAAGCGCCGTACGAGTCCGGCATCGAGGTCGAGGCGGTGCCGCAGAACACGCGGTTCCCGGTGAAGTTCTACCTGACCGCGATGCTGTTCATCGTCTTCGACATCGAGATCATCTTCCTGTACCCGTGGGCCGTGGCGTTCCAGCGGTTCCAGGGGTGGTTCGGCCTGCTGGAGATGGTCCTGTTCCTGCTCACCGTGTTCGTGGCGTACGCGTACGTCTGGCGCAGGGGAGGCCTGGATTGGGACTAGAGGAGAAGCTCCCCAGCGGCATCCTGCTCGGCACCGTCGAGTCGTTCGTCAACTGGTCCCGCAAGTCGTCGCTGTGGCCGGCGACGTTCGGCCTGGCCTGCTGCGCGATCGAGATGATGGCGACCGGCGCCGGGCGGTACGACCTCGCGCGGTTCGGCATGGAGGTCTTCCGCGCCTCGCCGCGCCAGGCCGACCTGATGATCGTCGCGGGCCGGGTGAGCCAGAAGATGGCGCCGGTCGTGCGGCAGATCTACGACCAGATGGCCGAGCCGAAGTGGGTCATCGCGATGGGCGTCTGCGCGTCCAGCGGCGGCATGTTCAACAACTACGCGATCGTGCAGGGCGTCGACCACGTCGTGCCGGTCGACATGTACCTCCCGGGCTGCCCGCCGCGGCCGGAGATGCTCATGGACGCGATCCTCAAGCTGCACGACAAGATCTCCCACGAACGCCTCGGCTCGCACCGCGACTCCTCCGTCGGGGTGGCCCGATGACGACCCGCGCGCCCCGCGGCGAGACGTCGGGCATGCCGCGGTGGACGACGTCGCCGCGCACGCTGCCGGAGCAGACGCCGGAGGAGGCGTTCACGTCGATCGCGCAGACGGTCCGCGAACGCTTCCCGGACGCGGTGGAGCGCGACGTCCAGGACCGCGGCGAGCTGACGTTGCACGTCACCCGCGACCGGCTGCTCGACGTGCTGACCATGCTGCGTAACGAGCCGGAGCTGCGGTTCGAGCTGCTGTCGTCGGTGAGCGGCGTCGACTACCTCGGCCACCCGGACCTGACCGACGATCGCCGGCTGCACGCCGTCTACCACCTCACGTCGATGACGCACCGCCGCCGGGTGCGCGTCGAGGTCGCGGTGCCGGCCGACGACCCGCACGTGCCGAGCGCGGTGTCGGTCTTCCCGACCGCCGACTGGCACGAGCGGGAGACGTGGGACTTCTTCGGCATCGTGTTCGACGGCCACCCCGCCCTCACGCGCATCGAGATGCCGGACGACTGGGACGGGCACCCGCAGCGGAAGGACTACCCGCTCGGCGGCGTGCCGGTCGAGTACAAGGGCGCGCAGATCCCGCCCCCGGAAGACCGGCGAGCGTGGGCATGAACTCACCCCACGACACCACTCGCTTCGCTCGCGCTGCCGCGGGGGCCCCGAGATGACCGACCTCTACGCCGGCCCCGGCGAGACGGAGACGGGCCGCGTCGTCACCGTCGCCGGGCGCGACTGGGACGACGTCGTCGCCGCGTCCGAGGACGCCAGCGAGGACCGCATCACCGTCAACATGGGGCCGCAGCACCCCTCGACCCACGGCGTGCTCCGGCTGGTGCTGGAGCTCGAGGGCGAGACGGTCGTGAGCTGCCGCCCGGTGATCGGCTACCTGCACACCGGCATCGAGAAGACCACCGAGTACCGCAACTGGGTGCAGGGCGTCACGCTCGTCACGCGCATGGACTACCTGTCCAACATGTTCAACGAGACCGCGTACTGCCTCGCGGTCGAGAAGCTGCTCGGCATCGAGGCGCCCGAACGCGCCACCGTGATCCGTGTGATCATGATGGAGCTGGAGCGCATCGCGTCGCACCTGGTCTGGCTCGCGACGACCGGGCTCGAGCTCGGCGCGTTGTCGATCATGTTGTACGGCTGGCGCGAGCGCGAGCTGATCCTGGACATCAAGGAGATGGTGTCCGGGCTGCGGATGAACAACGCGTACATCCGCCCGGGCGGTCTCGCCGCCGACCTCGCGCCGGGGACCGAGCAGAAGATCCGCGAGTTCCTCGCGCTGATGCCGGGCCGGATCGACGAGTACGAGGACCTGCTCTCCGGCAACCCCGTCTGGCAGGCGCGCACGCGGGGCATCGGCTACCTCGACGCCACCGGCTGCGTCGCCCTCGGCGTCACCGGCCCGATGCTGCGCTCGGCCGGCGTCGAGTGGGACCTGCGCCGCCAGCAGCCGTACTGCGGCTACGAGACGTACGAGTTCGACGTGCCGACCTCGACCGGCTGCGACGTCTGGGCGCGCTACCAGATCCGGCTGGACGAGATGCGCCAGTCGCTCGGGATCGTCGCGCAGGCGCTGGACCGGCTGCGTCCCGGGCCGGTCATGGTCGCCGACCGGAAGATCGCCTGGCCGGCGCAGCTCGCGCTCGGCGGCGACGGGCTCGGCAACTCCCTCGACCACGTCAAGCACATCATGGCCGACTCGATGGAGGCCCTGATCCACCACTTCAAGCTGGTCACGGAGGGGTTCCGGGTGCCGGCCGGACAGGTCTACGTCCCCGTCGAGTCGCCGCGCGGCGAGCTCGGCTACCACGTCGTCGCCGACGGCTCGAACCGGCCGTTCCGCGTGCACGTGCGCGACCCATCGTTCGTCAACCTGCAGGCGGCGTCCGCGCTCACCGAGGGCGGGCTGATCGCCGACGTCATCGCCGCGGTCGCGTCGATCGACCCGGTGATGGGTGGTGTCGACCGGTGACGCTGTCGGACACCACGCGCGAACGCGCGCGGGCGATCGTCGCGCGCTACCCGAAGCCGCGGTCGGCGCTGCTGCCGATGCTGCACCTCGTGCAGTCGGAGGAGGGGTACGTCTCCGCCGACGGCGTCGCGCTCTGCGCCGAGGTGCTCGGGCTGACGAAGGCGGAGGTCGGCGCGGTCGCGACGTTCTACACGATGTACAAGCGGCGCCCCTGCGGCGACTACCTCGTCTCCGTCTGCACCAACCTGTCCTGCACGCTGCGCGGCGGCCAGGAGATCTACGACCGGCTCGCCGACAAGCTCGGGCTGCACCACGACGAGACCGACGCCGAGGGGCGGTTCACGCTGGAGCACGCGGAGTGCCTGGCGGCCTGCGACTACGCGCCGGTCGTCACGGTCAACTACGAGTTCTACGACTGCCAGACGGTGCGGTCGGCGGAGGAGCTGGTCGACGCGCTGGCGCGCGGCGAGCGGCCGATGCCGACGCGCGGCGAGGCGGTCAAGACGTTCCGCGAGATCGAGGCGGAGCTCGCGGGCTTCGGCGGTGACGCCTGATGCCGGTCATCGACGCGCTGACGAAGCGGTGGCGCGAGCCGGAGTCGTGGACGCTCGCGACGTACGAGCGCACCGACGGCTACCAGGCGTTGCGCAAGGCGCTGGACATGGAGCCGGACGCGATCATCCAGCTCGTCAAGGACTCCGGCCTGCGTGGCCGCGGCGGCGCCGGCTTCCCCACCGGCATGAAGTGGGGCTTCATCCCGCAGGGCGACGGCAAGGACCACTACGTCGTCGTCAACGCCGACGAGGGCGAGCCCGGCACGTGCAAGGACGCGCCGCTGATGATGGCCGACCCGCACTCGCTCATCGAGGGCATCGTCATCGCGGCGTACGCGATCCGCTGCACGCACGCGTTCGTCTACCTGCGCGGCGAGCTGGTGCACGCCGGGCGGCGGCTGGACCGCGCGCTCGCGGAGGCGTACGCGAAGGGCTACGTCGGCAAGAACATCCTCGGCAGCGGCGTCGACTGCGACATCACGATCCACCGCGGCGCGGGCGCGTACATCTGCGGCGAGGAGACGGCGCTGCTCGACTCGCTCGAGGGGTACCGCGGCCAGCCGCGGCTGCGCCCGCCGTTCCCCGCGATCCACGGCCTCTACGGCTGCCCGACGGTCGTCAACAACGTCGAGACGATCGCGTCCGTGCCGTTCATCGTCGCCAACGGCGCCGACTGGTTCCGGCAGTGGGGGAGCGAGAAGTCGCCGGGGCCGAAGATCTTCAGCATCTCCGGGCACGTCAACAAGCCCGGCAACTACGAGGTCCCGCTCGGCACCACCGCGCGCGAGCTGATCTACGACATCGGCGGCGGCATCCCGGAGGGCCGCGCGCTCAAGGCGTGGACGCCGGGCGGGTCGTCGACGCCGTTGCTCACCGCCGAGCACCTGGACACCCCGATGGACTTCGAGGGCGTCGGCGCGGCCGGGTCGCTGCTGGGCACGGCCGCGGTCATGGTCATGGACGAGACGACCTGCATGGTGCGGACCGTGCTGCGGCTCACCGAGTTCTACGCGCACGAGTCGTGCGGCAAGTGCACGCCCTGCCGCGAGGGGACGTACTGGATGGTGCAGGTGCTCGAACGCCTCGAACGCGGCGACGGTACGGAGGCGGACCTGCAGACGCTGCTCGACACCTGCGACAACATCTTCGGCCGGTCGTTCTGCGCGCTCGGCGACGGCGCGACCAGCCCGGTCGTGTCGAGCATCAAGTACTTCCGCGACGAGTACATCCAGCACGTCGAGATGGCCGGCTGCCCGTTCGCGGTGGAGCGGGTGCCGGTATGACCGAGGCGCCCGTGCAGACCGACACCGTCACGCTGACCATCGACGGCGTCGAGGTCACCGTCCCGAAGAACACGCTGATCATCCGCGCGGCCGAGCAGCTCGGCGTGCAGGTGCCGCGGTTCTGCGACCACCCGCTGCTCGACCCGGTCGGCGCCTGCCGCCAGTGCCTGGTCGACGTCGAGGGGCAGCGCAAGCCGCTGACCGCCTGCACCACGACCGTCGCCGACGGCATGGTCGTGCGCACCCAGATGACCTCCGACGTCGCCCGCAAGGCGCAGGAGGGCACCCTCGAGCTGCTGCTCATCAACCACCCGCTCGACTGCCCCATCTGCGACAAGGGCGGCGAGTGCCCGTTGCAGAACCAGACCCTCACCAACGGCCCGGGCGAGTCGCGGTTCGTCGACAAGAAGCGCACCTACCCGAAGCCGCTCGCCATCTCCTCGCAGGTGCTCCTCGACCGCGAACGCTGCGTGCTCTGCGCGCGCTGCACGCGGTTCTCGCAGCAGATCGCGGGCGACCCGTTCATCGAGCTGTTCGAGCGGGGCGCGCTGGAGCAGGTCGCGATCTACACCGACGAGCCGTTCGAGTCGTACTTCTCCGGCAACACCGTGCAGATCTGCCCGGTGGGCGCGCTCACCGGCGCGTCGTACCGGTTCCGCGCGCGGCCGTTCGACCTCGTGTCGACGCCGGGCGCGTGCGAGCACTGCGCGAGCGGCTGCGCGATGCGCGTCGACGCCCGGCGCAACACCGTGCTCCGCCGCCTCGCCGGCAACGACCCGGACGTCAACGAGGAGTGGAACTGCGACAAGGGCCGGTGGGCGTTCACCTACGCCTCCGCGCCCGACCGGCTCACCGTGCCGCTCGTCCGCGACGGCGACGGGCTGCGCGAGGCGTCCTGGCCGGAGGCGGTCGAACGCGCCGCCGGCGGTCTCGGCGCCGCCCGCCGCAGCGGCGTCCTCACCGGCGGCCGGCTCACCGTCGAGGACGCGTACGCCTACGCGAAGCTCGCCCGCCTCGGCCTGAAGACCAACAACGTCGACTTCCGCACGCGCGCGGGCACGGCCGAGGAGGACGCGTTCCTCGTCAACGTCGTCGCCGGCCGGCCGCTCGCGGTCACCTACGCCGACCTCGAGGCCGCACCGGCCGTGCTGCTCGCCGGGCTGGAGCCCGAGGAGGAGTCGCCGATCGTCTTCCTGCGGCTGCGCAAGGCGGCCCGCAAGCGCGGCACCAAGGTGTACGCCGTCACGCCGGTGGCGACCGAGAGCCTGCGCAAGATGTGGGCGACGCCGCTGCTCACCCCGCCCGGCGACGAGGTCGCCGCGCTCACGGCGGCCGAGACGGCCGACGCGCTGCGGGGCGCCGGCTCGGTGATCCTCGTCGGCGAGCGCCTGGCCGAGACGCCCGGGGCGCTCGCCGCCGCCGTCCGCCTCGCCGAGACCACCGGCGCGAAGCTCGGCTGGGTGCCGCGCCGCGCGGGCGACCGCGGCGCGCTGGAGGCCGGCGCGTTCCCGTCGCTGCTGCCGGGTGGCCGCCCGGTCGCCGACGACGACGCGCGGATGCAGGTCGCGGCCACCTGGGGCGTCGGCTCGCTGCCGGCCGAGCCCGGCCTCGACACCGCCGGGATGCTCGCCGCCGCCGGCAGCGGGCAGCTCGACGCGCTGCTCGTCGCGGGCGTCGACCCGTACGACCTGCCGGACCCGGCCGCGGCGCTCGCCGCGCTGGACTCCTGCCGCTTCCTCGTCTCGGTCGAGCTGCGCCGCAGCGCCGTCACCGACCGCGCGCACGTCGTGCTGCCGGTCGCGTCGATGCTGGAGAAGGACGGCGCGTTCCTCGACTGGGAGGGCCGCGTGCGGTCGTTCCAGGCGACGCTGCGCCAGGTCGGCCTCTCCCTGCCCGACCACAAGGTCGTCGGCTACCTCGCCCGCGAGCTCGGCGTGCACCTCGGCTTCGACACGGCCGCCGGCGCCCGCGACGAGCTGTCCCGGCTGTCCACCTGGGGCGGCGAGCGCGGCACCGTCGAGGCGGCGCCGGCCGACCCGCCGCGGCCCGAGGCGGGCGAGGCGGTCCTCGCCACCTGGTCGCTGCTGCTCGACCACGGCCGGCTCCAGGACGGCGAGCCGCACCTCGCCGGCACCGCGCGCTCGCCGCGCGCCACCATGTCGGCGACCACCGCGAAGGAGGCGGGCGTCGAGCCGGGCGGTCGCGTCACCGTCAGCACCGACCGCGGCTCGGTCACGCTGCCGGTCACGATCGCCGACATGCCCGACCGCGTCGTCCACCTGCCCGCGAACTCCCGCGACTCGCACGTCCGCCGCGACCTCGCGCCGGGCTCCGGCGCCGTCGTGCGCCTGGCCGCCGCCGCGGAGGAGGTGACGCCGTCGTGACGCTGCTCGCGCAGGACCCGAACGTCACGTCGTTCGGCCACGACTCCCTGGTCGTCATCATCGTCAAGGTCCTCGTGATCTTCGCGATGCTGCCGGTCATCACGCTGCTCACGATCTGGGCCGAACGCCGCATCGTCGCCCGGATGCAGCAGCGCCTCGGCCCCAACCGGGTCGGCCCGTTCGGCCTGCTCCAGAGCCTCGCCGACGGCATCAAGCTGTTCCTCAAGGAGGACATCCGCCCGGCCTCGGCCGACCGGTGGGTCTACGTCCTCGCGCCGATCATGTCGACGATCCCGGCGTTCCTCGCGATGTCGGTGATCCCGTTCGGGCCGGCCGTGCACATCGCGCACCGGGTGACGCCGTTGCAGCTCACCGACCTGCCGGTCGGCGTGCTGTTCATCCTCGCCATGTCCTCCCTCGGCGTGTACGGCGTCGTCCTCGCCGGCTGGTCGAGCGGCTCCGCGTACCCGCTGCTCGGGGCGTTGCGGTCGAGCGCGCAGATGATCAGCTACGAGGTCGCGATGGGGCTGTCCTTCGTGGCGGTCTTCCTCTACGCGGGCAGCCTCAGCACGAGCGAGATCGTGGCCGCGCAGCACGACCGGTGGTTCATCGTCACGCTGCTGCCCTCGTTCCTCGTCTACTTCGTCTCGGCGGTCGGTGAGACGAACCGTGCGCCGTTCGACCTTCCGGAGGCGGAGAGCGAGCTCGTCGCGGGCTTCCACACGGA
>DASTMB010000039.1 GCA_035714365.1 Mycobacteriales bacterium
ACCCCCCACCCCCACCTTTGGAGGCGATGGAATTCTTGTTGCACGTCGCCGGCATCGAGCCGCTCGAAGAGCGGCTGTATCGCGCTCTCCTCGCCACGTCCCCGCTGACCGTCGGCGCCCTCGCCGACGCCATCGGCGTCCCCGCCGCGCTGCTCCGCGGCCCATTGGAGCGGTTGCAGGCCATCGGGTTCGTCACGCCGCTCGCCGAGGACTCCGACCAGCTCGTCCCCGTCCCGCCCGACCTGGCGCTGCACCTCGTCGTGAGCCGCGAGGAGCTCAAGCTCCGCCGCCGCCTCGACGAGCTGAGCCGCCTCCGCGGCTCCGCGACCCGCCTCTCCCGGCAGCTCGTCGGCGACGCCCGCGAGACGCGCGCCGAGGTCGTGCACGTGGTCGAGGGCGCGCCGCTCGTCCGCCAGAAGATCTCCGACGTCGCGCTCCTCGCCCGCACCCAGGTGCGCCGCCTGGAGCCGGTCCCGGTGCTCGAGGAGGACCTCGACACGCAGGTCGACGTGACGCAGCGCGCGATCTACGAGCGCAGCGCCCTGGACGACCCGGTCCTGCTGGAGAACGTCCAGCGCCGCCAGCTCCGCGGCGAGGTCTCCCGCCTGCTCCCCCACCCGCCCGCCCGGCTGGTCATCGCCGACGACGAGCTGGCGTTCGTCGCGCTCGACCACGACGGCAGCGACCGGGTGCGCGGCGTCCTCGTCCACCCGTCGCCGCTGCTCAACGGCCTCATCACGCTGTTCGACCTGCTCTGGGAGCGGGCGATCCCGTTCGACTCCGGCACCAACGGCGCCCGCGACGACGCCTGGCGGATCAGCGACGACGACGCCGCCCTGCTCCGGCTGCTCGCGGCCGGCCTCAAGGACCAGGCGATCGCCCGCCACCTCGGCATCGGCCTGCGCACCGTGGTCCGCCGCATCGGCAACCTCTCCCGCACCCTCGACGCGGAGACGCGGTTCCAGGCGGGGCTCCAGGCCGCCCGCCGCGGCCTGCTGTAGGCGGGACGCCGCCGCGGGTCAGCCGGCCGCGGCGTCGTCCTCCTCCGCCGCCAGCCGCGCCGCCGCGAACCACGGCCGCAGCACCTCGCCCCGCACGAGGAACGCCCGGTCGTACTCCTCCGGCGCCGCCTCCTGCCCCTCGCGCTCCGGGTCGGCCACCAGCGCCGTGATGCCGTCCACCCCCGCCGCCCGCAGGCCGGCCAACGCCGCCAGGTAGGCGGCGCGTTCGGCGAACGGCCCCAGCCCGTCAACCAGCACCAGCCGCGGCCGCCGCGCCACCGCGACCGCCAGCGGCAACGCCGCCGCCTCGTCCGGGCCCAGGTCCCCCGCCGGCACGTCCGCCACCGCCGCCAGCCGCGGGAACCACCCCAGCACCCGCTGCGTCCGCGCCGCGCGCGCCACCCGCGCCCCCGCGCCGCAGCCGGGGGCGGTGCCCGCGCCGGCGGCGACGTTCTCCCGCACGGTCAGCGCCGGGAACGCCGCCCGCGCCCCCGCCACGAGCACCACCCCGTGCGCGCGGACGACGTGCGCCGGCCGCCCGGCCACGTCCTCCCCGTCGACCCGCACCACCCCGGCGGTCGGCGTGACGGCGCCGCCGATCGCGCGCACCAGCGCGGAGCCGCCGGCGTCGCCGAGCAGCCCGACCACCTCGCCGCCGGCCAGGTAGAGGTCGACCGCGCGCACCGCCGCCCCACCCGCGCGCACCGACAGCTCGCGTACCTCGACGACGCCCATGGACCCGCCTCCCCCGGGCGGCCCCGTGCCGCCCGTCGGGGCAGTACGGCCCAGCGGGCCGGGCGTTACGCCTCGCGGCCGCGGCAGGAGGTACGGGCGCGGGCGCCGAAGCCTTGCCCCGCACGCCCTACGTCCCGGGAGGACCCCAGCATGAACGCCCGCCTCGTCGCCGCCCTCTGCGCCGCCGGCGCGCTCGCCGCCGCCGCCACGCCCGCGAGCGCGGCGTCGAAGCCGAAGACGATCAAGAAGTCGTACCAGGTGAGCCTGCCGGTGCCGTACCCGATGCTGGAGACGGTCCCGGGCGGCTACGGCTGCAACCAGGGCCAGGAAGGCGTCACCCGGGACACCAAGACGTTCACCTTCCCGTCCAACGGCACGCTCGTCGTCAGCGTCGCGTTCGCCGGCGACTGGGACCTGTACCTGTACGACTCGAAGGGCACCATGGTCGGCGCGTCGGAGAACGACACGAGCGGCAGCGTCAGCCCGGACGTCGAGAAGGTGACGTTCAAGAAGATCAAGAAGGGCGCGAAGTACCAGATCCAGCCGTGCAACTGGCTGGGCGAGAAGGACGGCACGGTCACCTACACGTTCACGCCCACGAAGTAGCCGCGCGTACGCCCGCGCGCGGGCGGGCACGACGGTAGGCATGGAGACGTTCGACGTCGTCGTGCTCGGGGGCGGCTCGGCCGGTGAGCCGGTCGCCCGCGCGGTCGCGGAGGCGGGCCGCTCGGTGCTGGTCGCCGAGCCGGGCCGGGTCGGCGGCGCCTGCGCGTATGTCGCCTGCATGCCGTCGAAGTCGCTGCTGCGTTCGGCGCAGGTCCGGCGGCTGGTCCGCGCCGCGCCGGAGCTCGGCGCGGCGAGCATCCGGCCGGAGCTGGACAGCGACGGCGCCGCCTGGGCGGTCGCGCTCGCCCGCCGCGACCAGGTCGCCGACCACCGCGACGACAGCGGCCCCGCCAACGCCCTGGAGAAGGCCGGCGCCCGCCTCGTCCGCGGCACCGGCCGGCTGCGCGAGCCGGGCGTGGTGCTCGTGGACGGCACGGCGTACGGCTACCGCGACCTCGTCGTCGCGACCGGCAGCCGCCCGGTCCGCCCGCCGGTCGACGGGCTGGCCGACGTGCCGACGTGGACGAGTGACGAGGCGCTGTCGTCGCCGGAGCGGCCGGAGCGCCTCGCGATCCTCGGCGGCGGGCCGGTCGGGGTGGAGCTGGCGCAGGCGTTCAGCGGGTTCGGCGTCGAGGTCACGGTGGTCGAGGCGGCGGACCGGCTGCTGGCCGGCGAGCCGGAGCCGGTGGGCGCGCTGCTCGCCGAGACGTTGCGCGAGCAGGGCGTCGACGTGCGCACCGGCGTCACCGCGACCCGCGCGGCGGCCACGGCGGACGCGCCCGCGACGCTGACGCTGGACGACGGGAGCACGGTCGCCGCCGACCGGGTGCTGCTCGCGACCGGCCGCGAGCCGGTGCTGCCGGAGGGCCTCGACAGCGCGGAGCCGGACGAGCGCTGCGCGATCGGCGAGCACCTGTGGGCGGCGGGCGACGTGACGGGCGTGGCGCCGTTCACGCACACCGCGACCTACCAGGCGTGGGTCGTCGCCGGGAACCTCCTCGGCACGCCCCGCTACGCCGACTACTCGGCGGTCCCGCGCGTCGTCTACACCGACCCGGCCGTCGCCTGCGTCGGCGCCACCGACGGTGACCTGTGCGCCGAGGTGGACCTGGCGAGCACCGCCCGCGCGCAGGCCGAGGGCACCGCGCGCGGCCTGCTCCGCCTCTACGCCGACCGCGCCGCCGGCACGCTCACCGGCGCCTGCCTCGCCGGCCCGCACGCCGACGAGGCGCTCGGCTTCGCCACGCTCGCGGTCCGCGCCCGCGTGCCGGTACGGCTGCTGGCGGAGGTGGTGCACCCGTTCCCTACGTTCGCCGAGGCGTACGGCATCGCCCTGCGCGAGCTGGCCGGGAAGCTGCCGTGACCCGGCTGGCCGGCAAGGTCGCGCTGGTCACCGGCGCCGGCACCGGTATCGGTGCCGCGATCGCGCAGCGGCTCGCCGCCGACGGCGCCGCCGTCGCCGTCAACGCCCGCGACGGGGACGAGGCGCGCCCCACCGTCGAGGCGGTCGAATGCGCCGGCGGCCGGGCGGTGGCCGTGCTCGGCGACGTGAGCGTGGAGGACGACGTGCGCCGCCTCGTCGCCGAGACCGTGGACCGGCTCGGCGGCCTCGACGTCGCCGTGAACAACGCCGCCGTGCAGGACGACACGCCGTTCCTCGACCTGACCCTCGACTCCTGGAACACCCAGATCGGGACCGACCTCACCGGCGTGTTCCTCGTCTGCCGCGAGTCGGCGCGGCAGATGGCGGCGCGCGGCGGCGGCGTCATCGTCAACATCTCCAGCGTGCACGAGCACCGGCCGTGGCTCGGCGCCGCCGCCTACTGCTCAGCCAAGGCCGGGGTCGGCATGCTCACCGCCTGCATCGGCCGCGAGCTGGCGCCGTACGGCATCCGGGCGGTGTCGGTGGCGCCCGGCGCGATCGCCACCGAGGCGAACCTCGAACGCCACGGCGGCCTCGCCGACGACGAGGTGCGGGAGCAGGTCCCGGCGCGGCGGATGGGCACGCCGGAGGAGGTCGCGGCGCTGGTGTCGTGGCTGTCGAGCGACGAGGCCGCCTACGTCACCGGCACGACGGTGGTCGCCGACGGCGGGTTCGAGACGTTCGGGCCGAGCGTCTAGGCGTCGAGGCGGGCGGTGGCCGCGTAGGCCGGCCACGGCGTCGGCTCCGCGCCGTCGCGGAGCTGCGCGACGAACTCCTGGCAGAACCACCGCGAGAACAGCGCCACGTCGTCGCTCGCCGGCACGGCGAGCATCGTCCCGTCGCGGCAGAGCTCGGCCAGCTCGTCCAGCACCGCCGACCACGCCTCCGACGAGTCGGCGGTGGCCGCGTCGACGGCGTAGGTGAGGTCCACGGTCTTCTCGCCGGCCGCGCCCGCCGCGTCCACCGCGCCCGCCACCGAGTGCCGCAGCACCAGCCGGCCCTCGTGGTGGGCGTCGGCGCGTTGCGCCAGCGCCGTCACGCGCACCGGGGCCGCGTGGTGGGCGGCCATGAGCACCAGCTCGCGCACGACGTCGTCGGTGTGCTGCTGCGCGCGCAGGTACAGCTCGACCGGGACGTCGACCAGGCGGACGGTGCGGGGCGGGGATGTCACGAAAGATCCTCGAACGGCCCTAGTGCGCGCCCGCCAGGACGCCGGCCCGCGCCCACGGCACCGGGTCGCGCCCGGTGCGGACCTGCTCCACCAGCTCGCGGACGTACCACGACCGGTACGCCACCAGCTCGCCGTCGGCGGGCAGCGTGAGCAGGCGCTCGTCGCGGCTCATCGCGTCGAAGCGCCGCAGCAGCTCCTCCCAGGCGAGGGCGCCGTCGGCGGCGGACTCGTCGGCCTCGACGTCGACGGTCACGGTGTCCCAGCCGGCCCGCTGCGCGATGCCGATGGACTCCACGATGCGGTCGCGGACGGAGGCGGGGCGGTGGGCGTAGGTCTCCGCCGTCGACAGGGTGTCCGAGAACAGGTGGCCCGTGCCGGGGCGCGCGGCGGCCATGAGCGCGATCTCGCGGAGGAGGTCGTTGGTGTGCTGCTCGGCAGCGAGGAACAGCGCGACCGGCACACCGACCAGCCGCACCCGCTTCGCAGGCAGCACGTGACCCCCTTCTTCCTCGGCAGTACCTGTGCCCCGTCCGGTTTCGCCCGAAACCTGGGACGATGGCGCCCTGGCGAGAGTGGCGGAACTGGCAGACGCGCCGGGTTTAGGTCCCGGTGCCCTCGGGCGTAGGGGTTCGACTCCCCTCTCTCGCACCCGGTGCGCGCGGGGAGGAGTCGCGGGGGGTGCGGCGAAGTGGGGGCTGCTCCCGGTGACGGGAGTGCCCCCCGTAGCCCCTCCCCTCGAAAGGCACCAGATGCGCACGCTCACGCTCAAGAAGGAGACCCTCGTCGAGCTGACCGCCGGCGAGCTCACCAGCGTCGTCGGCGCCGCCGCGCTGACGCTCAAGACGAACTGCGGCCCGACCCTCTCGCTCACCTGCGGCTCCGAGATCGACGCCTGCATCACCGCGCAGGCCTGCACGATCTAGGGCAGCGGCCGCCACGCCTGCCGCTCGGCGTCCCGCCGCGCGCGCAGGTGGTCCCGGTACACCAGCCCGGCCGCCGTCGGCGTGCCGTCGAACGCCACCACCAGGTGGTAGCCGACGCACGCCACGGCGGCCGGGTTCCAGGTGAACGCCAGGTACGACACGCCGTGCGCGTCGGCCCACGCCGCCAGCCCCTCGAGGAACGCGCCCGTGCAGCCGGTGTCGCCGAACTCGCCGACCAGCACCGGCACCCGCGCCGCCACCGGCGCCACCCGCTCGTCCAGGCAGGCGACCGTCGCGCAGCCGCTCTCCGGGTACACGTGCACGCCCGCGACGAGCCGGCCGAGCGGGTCGCGCGGGGCGTACTCCGTCCAGCGGGACAGCTCGTTGCCCCAGCTCGGGCCGGTGGCGACGAGCACGTTCGCCGCGCCGGTCGAGCGCACCGCGTCGACCAGCGCCTGCATCCCGGCGTAGCGCGAGCCGGTGAGCGGGTCGGCGCAGCCGTCCCGCCAGCAGGCCCACGACACGTCGTGCGGCTCGTTGTAGAGGTCGAACGCCACCGCCCGCTCGTCCGCGAACGTCGCCGCGATCGACCGCCACAGCTCCGGCCCGTGGGCCGCGTCGAGCATCGGCGCGGGGCCGGCCGAGGCCCGCACCACCCCGGCGACGGTCGTCTCGGCGAAGTGCACGTCGACCACGACGTGGATGCCGCCCGCGACGAGCAGCCGCGCGTACGCCGTGAGCTGCGCCCGGTACGCCGCCGCGTCGCCGCCGGCGGGGAGGCCGTTGCGGCCGAGCCAGCAGTCCTCGTTGACCGGCACGCGGACGGCGGTGACGCCCCACGTCCGCAGCGCGCGGACGCTGGGCGCGTCGGTCGGGCCGGCGAAGTAGGACGTGACGCCGAGGCCCTGGCAACGCGTCTCCGGGGTCGAGCGGTTGACGCCGCGGAGCTGGACGGGTGTGCCGCCGTCGGTCACGAGGAGGTTCCCGGCGACGGTCAGCGCGCGCGCCCGGCCCGGGTGCGGCCGGACCGCCGCCGCGGCCGGCCGCGGCAGCGCGACCGCCGCGACGAGCGCGACGGCCACCGCGGCGCGGATTCGCAACCGACTCTCCCCGTCTCCGGCGGCTCGTTCGCGACCGCGTCTGGGCGACCCTCGACGGGGAACGGGCGGTCCACGAGCCGTTGCGGCGACTTTGAGCAGAAGGAACGGCGGCCGGTGGCCCAGGCGGACCGGTGGCGCCGGGACGGGTGGCACGTCGGGCGCGGGCGGAGGTCCGGGACGTTCGGCCTCAGCCGGCGGGGCGCGCCTTCAGCAGCGCGTCGAGCGACAGCGCCCCGTGGCGTCCTCCCCAGCCGGATGCCCGCGCCCGGCCGAGCCCAGCCGCGACGGCAGGGCAGGAGGCGGTTACACGGCGGAGACCACCAGTTCGCACTGGACACCGTTGGCGCCGTTGCCGTCGCTGTCGACCGCGTAGAACTCACTGTGGCCGGCGTAGTGGACCTGGGCATAGCTGCAGACATAGAGGTCGGCCGTCGTGTCGGCCGCGAACTCGACGGCACAGCTCGCGACGGCGGCCCCCGTCCCCTCGCCGTGGCACGACGCCACAGCCGAGCTGTCGTGGTCGGTGGCGGGGCCGTCCGGGCGTCCGTCGCGGTCGGAGTCCACCACCATCGCGGCGTCGCTGAGCTGGACCGTGCAGTGCAGCAGCACACCGGCACCGGCGTCGGCGGCCGTCCACTCGCCGCCCAGGACGCCGTACCGCGTTCTCGGATCCTGGTTGATGACGCCGGTCGGGTCGCCCGCTTCGATCAGGTCACACCCGCCGTCGCTGACATACGCGCCGCTCGGCTCGCGGCAGGCGACCCAGTGCCCCAGGTGGATGTAGGTGTCACAGTTCTTGCTCCCGTAGGTGCAGTCGTGATCAACATTGCCGCCACAGGGGTGGTTGTACGTCGCATTCGCCGGTACGGCGATGCCGCAGAGCAGGACGAGTGCGATCGCGAGAGTTCTCCGGCGCATGGCTCTCCTTCCAGGTGGCTCGTGCACCCGCGCACGCGGCGGGTGCCGAAGACGTTCGCGCCTTCGCACCACTGCACGGCGGACGCCCCTGGTCATTACGGTCCTGGCCGGATCCCGCACCTCGGCTACGAAGCCCTCAGCCTTGGCTACGACCCTGATCTACGGCGCCACCGCCGGACCGCCCGCGGCGACGCGGAGCAGCGCGTCGAGCGACGGCGCCAGCGCGCGGAACGCCGCGCCGCGGTGGCTGATCGCGTCCTTCTCCTCGCTCGTCATCTCGGCGGTGGTCCGCGTCTCGCCGAGCGGCACGAAGATCGGGTCGTAGCCGAAGCCGTTGGTGCCGCGCGGCGCCCTCAGCAGCGTGCCGTCGACCCGCCCCTCGGCCACCCGCTCGCCGGCCCGCGGCACGACCGCGGCGGCGGCGCAGAAGAAGTGCGCGCCGCGCATCCCCTCGCCCGCGTCGGCGAGCTGCTCCAGCACCAGCGCGAGGTTGCGCGCGTCGTCGCTCGGCTCCCCGGCCCAGCGGGCGGAACGGATGCCGGGCGCGCCGCCGAGGAAGTCCACGCAGAGCCCGGAGTCGTCGGCGACGGCCGGCAGGCCGGTGTGCTCGGCGACCGCGCGCGCCTTGAGCAGCGCGTTGGCGGCGAACGTGTCGCCCGTCTCCTCGACCTCCGGCATGTCCGGGTACTCCTCGAGCCCGACCAGCTCGACGCCGGCGAGGATGCGGCGCAGCTCAACCACCTTGCCGGGGTTGCGCGTGGCGAGGACGACCCGGCTCACCCGACGAACGCCCCGCCGCCGTGCCCGCGCGCCCGCAGCGGCGCCGCGAGCGCGGTCTCCTGGAGCCGGGCCAGCTCGTCGCAGCCGGCCGTCGCCAGGTCGAGCAGCGAGTCGAGCATCGCCCGGTCGAACGTCGCCCGCTCGGCCGTGCCCTGCACCTCGACGATGCCGCCGTTGCCGGTGGTGACGACGTTCATGTCGACGTCGGCGGCGACGTCCTCCTCGTAGCAGAGGTCCAGCCGCGCCTCGCCGCCGATGACGCCGACGCTGACCGCCGCGACCGACGTCGTGATCGCGGAGTCCTTGGCGAGGGTGCGGACGGCGTCGCGGAGGGCGACGTAGGCGCCGGTGATCGCGGCGGTGCGGGTGCCGCCGTCGGCCTGGAGCACGTCGCAGTCGAGCACGATGGAGTTCTCGCCGAGCGCCTTGAGGTCGATGCAGGCCCGCAACGACCGGCCGACCAGCCGGCTGATCTCGTGCGTCCGGCCGCCGAGGCGGCCCTTCACCGACTCGCGGTCGGACCGCGTGTGCGTGGCGCGCGGCAGCATCGCGTACTCGCAGGTCACCCAGCCGAGGCCGGACCCCTTGCGCCAGCGCGGCACGCCCTCGGTGACGCTGGCGGCGCAGAGCACGCGGGTACCGCCGAACTCCACCAGCACCGAGCCCTCGGCGTGGTCCAGCCAGCCGCGGGTGATGGTCACGTTCCGGAGCTCGTCCGGCTTCCTGCCGTCGGGTCGCGTCACGCGGCGGAGCCTACGCGGGCACCGGGCAGTACGCCCCGAACGCCGGCCGCAGCGGCCGCGTGAACAGCGGCGCCACCGTCGGCAGCAGCCCGTGCCCGGGCCTCGCCGGGAACGACCCCGGCTTGTCGTGCCAGCGCACGATGTCCAGGCCCCGGTTGTAGTCGAAGACGTAGAGCAGGTCCTTGGTGACCCAGTACGCGGCGCTCGACGTCGTGCCGGCTGGGATGAACCAGCCCTTCTCCGCGATCCGGCCCTTCGTGGAGACGTTGAGGAAGCGGGTGCCGTGCTCGTACCAGCCCTCCGCGACCAGGCCGCCGTTGCGGTAGCCGGGGCGGGTCGTGAACCAGTGCGTGCAGTACGTCGCGACCGGGAAGCCGCCCTCGTTCGGCAGCGAGTCCGGCGGCCGCCACTCGTCCACCAGCCGGAACGACTTCGTCCTCGCCCAGTCCTTCGTGTCCCACACCATGAACGCGCCGGAGTCCTTGTCGGCGCAGCCGCCGGTGCCGTCCGGCGCGGTCTCGCCGCCGACGAGCAGCCACCGGTCGCGGCCGGCGTTCGGCCAGAGGTTGGCGTGGACGAACCGGTCGTCGCCGGGCCGGCCCTTGGTGAGCACCTTCGGGTGGACCGGGTCGCGGCGGGCGTCGAGGTAGAGCACCGGGTTGCTGCTCGTGACGACGAGCCCGCGCGCGACCTCGGTGACGTCGTGGCCGCCGGGGCCCCACTTCCCGACGACCTTCGGGGTGCCGGGCTCGCGCAGGTCGACGATCTGGCCGTTCGAGTTGTAGAGGTACTGGCAGTCCAGCACGCAGGAGATGGTGTGCGACGACGCGCCGCGCAGCGTTGCCACCAGCCGCGGCAGCCGCTTGTCGGTCACGTCGTAGACCCAGAGCAGGTCGGTCGGGTTGAACGTGTCGCGGCCCTGGCCGATGACGAGGATGCGGCCGTTGGTCTCGATGTCCTCCTGCGCGAAGTACGGCACCTCCGGCAACGGCGTCTCGCTGACCGGGACGGGCAGCTCCGGGTTGCTGATGTCGTAGATCGTGATCTGCCGCGAGTCGCTCGCGAACAGGAAGCCGTCGACGATGCGGGCGCCCGCGGAGTCGGCGTGCAGCGGGACGTTGGCGACCCACTCGACGTTCGGCGAGGCGAAGCCGGGGGTGACCGGCACCGCGCGGGCGGCCGGCAGCCCGAGCGTGCAGAGGGCGGCGGCGAGGAACGCGAGCGGTCGGCGCATGGCGCCGACTTCGGCGCGGGCGGGGTGCGGACCTGCCTACAGGTCCCAGGTGGCGCCGGGGGTGGCGCGTTCCAGCGGGCCGGCGAACGCCGTCGCCGCCTGCGCGACGTACGCGTCCTGGTCCAGGTACGCGGTGGTGTGGATCAGCGCGAGCCGCCCGGCGCCGGCGCGGGCCGCGTGCTCGCCCGCCTCGCGGGCGGTGAGGTGGAGGTTCGGCGGGCGCGGCGAGTCCTCCAGCCAGGTCGACTCGCAGAGGAACAGGTCGGTCTCCCGCGCCGCGTCCGCCACCGCCGCGCACGGCCCGGTGTCGGCCGAGTACGTGACGCTGCGGCCGCCCGCCGTGACCCGGATCGCGTAGCACTCGACCGGGTGCGCCGTCGGCGTCAGGTCGACCCGGAACGGCCCGATCTCGCGGCTGCCCTCACCCGTCGTCGCGAACGCGTACACGTCCTCGAGCCCCTCGTCCGGCCGCCGGTCGAACACCTGGAGCAGCCGGTCGCGGGTGCCGTACGGGCCGTACACCGGCAGCAGCGGCGGCCGGTCCGGGTGGTAGCGGCGCGCGTACGAGTACGCGACGAGGTCGAGGCAGTGGTCGGCGTGCAGGTGGGAGAGCAGCACCGCGTCGAGGTCGAAGATGCCGCCGTGGCGCTGCAACGCGCCGATCGCGCCGTTGCCCGCGTCGAGCAGCAGCCGGAACCCGTCGTGCTCCACCAGGTACGCCGAGCAGCCCGAGTCGGCGGACGGGAACGTCCCCGCGCAGCCGAGCACGGTGACCTTCACGCCAGCCCCACCGTCGCGCCCTCGACCGCGCCGATCTCCGGGCCGAGGAAGCGGTGCGCCAGCCGCTGGAACGGCGCCGGGTCACCCGTCGCGAGGAACCGGTGCGCCGGCTCGGACGCCCGCGGATCGCGGAACGCGGCGTTGCGCGCCAGCACCCGGAACACGTCCTTCGCCGTCTCCTCCGCGCTGCTCACCAGCGTCACCTCGTCGCCGAGGACGTAGGAGATGACGCCGGTCAGCAACGGGTAGTGCGTGCAGCCGAGCACGACCGTGTCGACGCCCGCCGTCACCAGCGGCGTCAGGTACTCCTCTGCCACGGCGAGCAGCTCGTCGCTCCACGTCTCGCCGCGTTCGACGAACTCCACGAACCGCGGGCAGGCCCGCGTCGTCAGCTCGACGTCCGGCGCCGCCGCGAACGCGTCGTCGTAGGCCTGACTGTCGATCGTCGCGCGCGTCCCGATGACGCCGACCCGGTGGTTGCGGGTCGCCGCGACCGCGCGCCGCACCGCCGGGAGCACGACCTCCACGACCGGCACGCCGTACCGCTCCCGCGCGTCGCGCAGGCAGGCCGCGCTCGCGCTGTTGCAGGCGATGACGAGCAGCTTCACCCGGTACGACTCCACCAGGTGGTCCATGACGTCGAGCGCGTTGCGGCGAACCTCGGCGAGCGGCAGCGGGCCGTACGGCGCCCGCGCGGTGTCGCCGACGTAGACGAGCGGCTCGTGCGGGAGCTGGTCCAGCACGGCGCGCGCGACGGTGAGCCCACCGACGCCGCTGTCGAAGATGCCGATCGGGAGGTCGTTCATCGGCGCCAGTATCCCCCGCGCCGAGCGGGCGCGCCGGACACCGTCAGACGAACGCCCACTCCAGCGCGAGCCCCGGCTCGGCGCCCTCGGGCAGGCCGGCGACGAGCGCGACGGCCTCGCGGACGTTCGCGTCGAGCGCCGCGAGGTCGGCCGCGTACGTGTGCACCCTCGGCAGGGCCGGCCCGTCGGCCAGCCAGTAGGCGCCCTCGCGGACGACGTGCACCCGGTATGTCATCGGCTCGCCCCTCCCGTGGACCGACCCCGGCGGCCACGCCCCGCGCACGCCCAGGCAGGCGACGGCCCGAAGACGCCGAAGTGAGGCACGGTCCGTTCCGGACCGCGGACGGCGTCGCGCCGTCCACAGCCCTATGTCCCGTGGAGGGTCCCGTATGAAGCGCCTGCTGCTCGCCGCGGCGTTCGCCGCCGGCTCGTTCGCCGCCGTCGCGCCCGCGCACGCCACGATCATCACGTGCAACAACCTGCCGGTGATGGTCGAGTGTTACGACTTCACGAGCCACCAGTGGTGTGCCGTCTGGGTCAAGCCGTACTGCCTGAACGTGCCGCCGCTGACGGTCGCGGCCGCGCAGCACTAGGAGTGGCGGCGCCGTCCGGCACGCCGGGGCGGCGCCGCACCACACCCGGCGGGCGCTACGGGATCGAGCAGTAGCGGATGGTGTGCCCGGCCTCGTAGACCTTGAGGTGCTCGGTGTAGCCGGCGGGGCACTCCTCGTCGATCGTGACGGTGCCGGCCGCCGCGTGAGCGGGGACCGCCGTGAGCACCAGGCCGGCGGTGAGCGCGCCGAGCAGGGCGAGACGCATCGCGAACTCCTCTCGGGAACGGCCGGGCAGGTCGCCCGGCGCAATTCACGACACGTCTCGGGGCGGCGTTCCTTACGCCACCTGTCCCGCTACGCCCAGAGCTGGCCCTCCAGGCGCTCGGCCGCCTCCTCCAGCGTGCCGCCGTACGCGCCGGTGGACAGGTACTTCCAGCCGCCGTCGGCGACGACGAAGGCGATGTCCGCCCGCTCCCCCGCCTTGACCGCCTTCGCCGCCTGGCCGAGCGCCGCGTGCAGGATCGCGCCGGTGGAGATGCCGGCGAAGATGCCCTCCCGCTCGACCAGCTCGCGGGTGCGGCGCAGCGCGTCGTAGGAGTCGACGGAGAACCGCGTGTCCAGCACGGACGCGTCGTAGAGCTCCGGCACGAACCCCTCGTCGATGTTGCGCAGCCCGTAGACGAGGTCGCCGTAGCGCGGCTCGGCCGCGACGACCCGGATGCCCGGCACGTGCTCCTTGAGGAACCGCCCGGTGCCCATCAGCGTGCCGGTCGTGCCGAGCCCGGCCACGAAGTGCGTGATGGTCGGCAGGTCGGCGAGCAGCTCGGGGCCGGTCGTCTCGTAGTGGGCGCGGGCGTTCGCCTCGTTGCCGTACTGGTAGAGGAACACGTACGACGGGTTCTCCGCCGCCATCTGCTTCGCGTGCGCGACGGCGGCGTTCGAGCCGCCCGCGGCGGGCGTCGTGACGATCGACGCGCCGAACATCTCGAGGAGCTGGCGCCGCTCGACGGAGGTGTTCTCGGGCATGACGCAGATCAGCTCGTAGCCGCGCAGCTTGGCGACCATGGCGAGGGAGATGCCGGTGTTGCCGGAGGTGGGTTCGAGGATGGTGCGGCCCGGCGCCAGCCGCCCGTCGGCCTCCGCCGCCTGGATCATGAAGAACGCCGCCCGGTCCTTGATGGAGCCGGTCGGCTCGTACTGCTCGAGCTTCGCCCAGAGCCGCACGTCCGGCGACGGCGAGAGGTTCGGCAGCCCGACGAGCGGGGTGCGGCCGAGCGAGTCGAGCAGCGAGTCGTAGCGCATCGCTACGCCCCGCCGGCGACCGCCGGCAGGATCGTCACGACGTCGCCGTCCGACAGCGGCGTGTCGACCGCGCCGAGGAACCGCACGTCCTCGTCGTTGACGTAGACGTTGACGAACCGGTGCAGCGCGCCGCCGTCGTCGACCAGCCGCCCGCGCAGGCCGGGGTGGCGGGTGTCGAGGTCGCTGAGCAGCTCGTTCAGCGAGCCGCCCGTGCCCTCGACCTGCTTCTCCCCGCCGGTCAGCGGTCGCAGGATCGTCGGGATCTGCACCTGCACGGCCATGACGAACGTCTCCTCGGTACGGGGTCTCACCGGGCGCAACAGCCTAGCCCGGGGTCGCTGTTCCGAGGTTCAGCCGCAGCCACTCCAGCACCAGCGGCCAGGCGCGTTCGGCCGCCGCGCGGTCGTACGACGCGGGGCGGGCGTCGTTGAAGAACGCGTGACCGGCGCCGGCGAAGCGCTCCAGCCGGGTCGGCACCGGCGCGAGCGCGGCGGCGCGGCGCAGCTCCTCGACCTGCCCGACCGGGATGCCCTTGTCGTCGTCGCCGTAGAGGCCGAGCCACGGCGTCCGCAGCCCGGGCGCCAGCTCCACCAGCGGCGCGACGCCGGGCCACCGCGACTCGGTGACGCCGCCGCCGTAGAACGACACCGCCGCGCCGAGCGCGCGCATGGCTCCGGCGTAGAGCGCGACCGTGCCGCCCATGCAGAAGCCGACGATCGCGACCCGCTCCGGCGGCAGGCCCAGCTCCTCGATCGCGGCGTCGACGTCGGCGAGGATGCCCTCGCCGGTCAGCGCCGACATGACCGGGCGGACCGTGTCGAAGCCGGCGTCGTAGGGGAACGTCCGCCCGTGGTAGAGGTCCGGCGCGGTCGCGGCGTACCCCTCCGCCGCGAACCGCCGCACCACGTCGCGGATGTGGTCGGTGACGCCGAACGCCTCCTGCACCACGAGCACCCCGGCGCCGTTCACGCGACCACGACCTCCTCCTCGGTGACGACGCCGTCGACGATCCGGTACGACCGCAGCTCGACGTCGACCGGGTCCCGCGTGGACACCAGGACGTAGTGCGCGTCCGGGTACGCCGCGATCGACACGTCGGTCCGCGACGGGTACGCCTCGGTCGCCGTGTGCGAGTGGTAGATGACGAACTCCTCGTCGTCCTCGCCACGGTCGCGCATGTCGCGGAACGCGCGGAACAGCTCGCCGCTGTCCATCACGTAGAACGTCGGCGACCGCTCGACGTTGGTCATCGGGACCACGCGGGTGGGGCGGCCGTCGCGCATCGCGACCAGCCCGCACGCCTCGTCCGGGTGGTCGGCGCGGGCGTGCGCGACGATCGCGTCGACCGTCGCGCGGTCCAGCGTCAGCATGGCCGGGAGGCTACCCGCCCGCCCCGCCACGGGGCGCCGGGCCGCCGCCGCCGGTAGCGTGGCGGGCGTGCTGGCGACGGCGTTCCGCGACGGGCTCCGCGCCGTCCGCGGCAGCGGGTGGCGCGCGCCGCTGCTCGCCGTGCTGTCGTACCTGCCGCTCGTCGCCCTCGGCCCGCTGCTGGGCGGGGGGCTGCTGCCCGTCGGCCTGGTGCTGCACGTCGTCGTGCTCGTCGCGCTCGTCCGGGCGCTCGGCGCCGCGCGCCCGGAGCCGCTCGCCGCGCCGCCGGAGGTGGACGAGCAGGGCCGCCGGGTGCAGCCGCCGCCACGGCCGGGCCCTCCGCTCACCGCCGCCGACCGGGCGCCGTTCGTGGCGCTGCGCAACGCGTTCCGCCTGCTGCGGGCGAGCGTCTCCATCACCGGCCTGTACCTGCTCGCGGGCGTCACCGCCGGGCTCACCGTCGTGGCGCTGTCCGGCGGCGGGTACGCCGGCTACAGCGACACCGTGCGGACGCTCACCGTGCTGCCGCTGAGCGCGGCGTTCACGGCGTTCGTGGTGCTCGCGACGCAACGCGTCGGGCTCGAGGGCGACCCGCGCGTGCTGGTCGCCGCCGCGCACTCGGTGCGCATCGCGCGGACGGCGTACCCCGCGCTGCTGCTCGTCGCGATCGCCGAGCCGGCCGTCGCGGTCGGCGGCACGCTGCTCGTGCCGGGCGAGCACCCGCCCGCCGGCCGCGTCGTCGCGGTCGGGCTCGCGACGCTCGTCGTGGCGACGGTCGTCAAGGTCGTGGTCACGGCGTTCGCGAACGAGCTCTACGCCGCCGGCCCGCGCCTGGACCTACCCCTCGACCCCGGCTGACAGCGCCGACACGAGCGAGTCCTGGAGGAACGTCAGCAGGTCGTAGACGTGCATCCCGACGTCGTCGTCGGCGACCTCCCGCTCCTGCGACTCCGCGGTGACGTGCAGCGCCGTGCCGAGCGCGAGGCGGACGTCGTTCAGCGCCGCCAGCCACTGCTCCGCGGTCTCCACGTCGAGCTCGACCTGCCCGTCGTCGGGGAGCGACTCGAGCAGCGCGCGGGCGTTGGCGAGCTTCGCCTCGCGCAGGTCGTCGTGCAGCAGGTCGCGCAGCTCGGCGGCGATCTCCGGGTCCGGCGACGCGTCGGGGAACAGCCGCCGGGTGACCGGGTCCTCGCCGTCGGCGCGCACCAGCGTCACGACGTCGCCGACCAGCCCGCGCAGCAGCGCGGCGGCGTACGGCTCGAGCCGGGTGACCACCCGGTCGCCGGACCGCCGGAACGCGCGCGCCATGGGCAGACCGTACCGGCGCGCGGCTCAGTGGCAGTGGGGCGCGCCCGCCTCGCCGCCGGCACCGTTGCCGAGGTCGTCGTCGCGGCCCGCCTCGATCCGCGACCACTGCGCGGTCGGGCGGCCGTTCAGCCGGAACGCGCTGCCGTCGCGCGAGCCCCAGTGCTGCGGCCAGCCCTCCGGCGAGTCCTCCCAGAACTCCTGGCGGCCGTAGACCGTGCGGTCCAGCACGCCGTAGGAGGGCGTCATGATCTCGTTGCCGCGGCCGGTGGTCCAGTACGTCTCGTAGACGTTGCCGCCGTCGCGCAGGTAGCTGACGAGGATGCCGAAGTGCCGGCCGGCGACCAGCCGGTCGACCGACTCCGGCGGCACGGAGTACCAGGGCATCGTCCAGCCCATGAACTCGTGGTAGCGCGAGCTCTCGTCGTACGGCCCCTCGCAGAACACCGCGTAGGTCACGTCCCGCGAGTGCAGGTAGGACAGCTCGCTCATGTGCGTGTTGGAGAACGTGCACCCCTCGCACTGCCCCGCCGCCGGCTGGCCGAGGTGCCACATGTGGAAGTAGGCGACGAGCTGCGACCGTCCCTCGAACACGTCGAGCAACGGCACCGGCCCGTCGCCGCCGGTGAGCGGCGTCGTCGGGTCGACCTCGACCATCGGCAGCCGGCGCCGCCGCGCCGCCAGCGCGTCGCCCGCGCGGGTCAGCGCCTTCTCCTCGACCAGCAGGTCGTCGAGCTGTGCCTGCCAGGAGGCCCGGTCCGTGATGGGCGGCAACGCGTTCGTCATGGCTCCCTGTCTAGCCCCTGCGTCAGTCCTGCTGCAACGTCGCCCACAGCCCGGCCGCGTGCAGCCGCGCCACGTCGAACTCCATCTGCTCCTTGGCGCCGCTCGACACGACCGCGCGCCCCTTCTGGTGCACGTCGAGCATCAGCTTCGTCGCCTTCTCGCGCGAGTAGCCGAACAGCTTCTGGAACACGTACGTGACGTAGGACATGAGGTTGATCGGGTCGTCCCACACGATCGTGACCCACGGGCGGTCCGGGTCGGTCCGCTCGTCCGACTCCGGGCGCTCCACCCGCTCCGGCGCGATCGTCACGCGTCCAGGCTATGCGACGCGGCGCCCGACGCCGGCGTCGCGGCCGCGAACGGTCCCGCCGCGGGCACGCGGCGCGCGGCGGGACCGGCCCGGCGTCAGTGGACTTCGGTGCACTCGCTGGGCGCGAAGTTCTGCCAGTACGCCTCGCACGTCCGGACCCACGTGTTGTACGAGATCATCTTCGTCCACGCGGTGCCGCTCGGGCACGGGACCCGGACCTCGTACATGAACAGGAACGTGTCGTTCGAGTCGTAGGCGCGGATCTGCGCGTGGAAGTCGTAGTCGCAGCCGGGGCCCGGGTTGACGACGCGCGTCCACGCGGCGTGGCACTTCGAGGAGTAGCGCATCTCGTAGTGCCGCAGGCTGGCGTACGCCGTGAACTCGTCCACCGTCCGCGCGTCCGGCTCGCACCCGTACGCCTGCGGGTCCTTGCCGGTGCAGCCGCTCCCGTAGCAGCTCGGCACGACCGGGGCCGGGTCCGGCGAGCCGGGGTCCCCGTTGCCGCGGTACACGACCGTGCCGAGCGCGTAGACCTGGCCGTAGCTGGACGCCGCCCCGTACCCCTGGCCGTCGGCGGTGACGCCGACGCCGACCATCGAACCGGTGAACCCGGTCGGGTTGCCGCGGTAGACGACGTTGAACGCGTACATCTGGCCGGCGCTGGACATCGCGAGGTAGCCCTGGCCGTTCGCGGTCACCGAGATCGACTTCATCGAGCCGCTGAACCCGCTCGGGTTGCCGCGGTAGACGACGTTGAACGCGTAGACCTGGCCGGCGGTGGAGATGGCGGCGTACCCCTGGCCGTTCGGGGTGGTGGAGATGCTGGAGATGGTGCCGCCGAAGCCGACGGGGTTGCCGCGGTAGACGACGCTGCCGAACGCGTACACCTGCCCGGCGCTGGAGATCGCGACGTAGC
>DASTMB010000041.1 GCA_035714365.1 Mycobacteriales bacterium
CGGCGTTGCACGTCGACTCGCTCGACCTGCCCGTGGGCGAGGACGACGACGAGGGCGGGCGCGACCTGCCGGTCGACGAGCACGGCTACGCGATGGTCGACGAGCGGTCGTGGCTGGTGCCGGCGCTGCGTTCGCTCTCCGAGCGGGACCGCACGATCCTGCGGCTGCGGTTCTTCGACGGGCTGGCGCAGTCGGCGATCGCGACGCGCGTCGGCGTCAGCCAGATGCACGTCTCCCGGCTGCTGGCGCGTTCGCTCGCGGTGCTGCGGGCCGCCGCCCCGGTGGAGGAGGCCGGCTAGTCCGCGGGCGCGAGCGGCGTGGCCAGGCAGGGCGCGCCGCCGCAGACGTCGACGAACGCCCCGTCCACCGCGAGGAACGCCGCCTTCTGGTCGCGCGCGGCCCGCGTCGAGCGCGGGTCGCTGTGCGGGTCGCCGTGCACCGTCGACGCCGTCGGCGGGGTGTTCGTCGTCGTCGGGGTGTCCGAGCCGGAGTCCCAGTAGACGAACGCCGAGCCGCCCCACGGGTACGCCGGCGCCGCCGGGATGCCCCACGACGGGTCCACCGACCAGTGGCGGCCGGGCCGCAGGTAGCCGGCGTTGGTGACCGCGCCGATGGTGCGCGCCTCGGCCTCGGCGGCGACGTTGGCGACCTGGTGGTCGCCGAACGCCACGTGCATCAGCACCTGGTGCGCCGGCGTGCCGGGCAGCGGGTCGCTCGTCATGTGGTGCGCGTAGCCGTTCGCCTCGGCGCGGTCCCACAGCATCTGGATCAGGCCGAACGCCAGCTCCCGGTCCAGCTCGCTCGGGTAGGCGGCGTTGAACACCGACTCGTACGTCGCGAAGTCGACCGACCGGTCGAGCAGCGTCGAGTAGTTCATGGCGGGGACGCCGAGGACGCCGCGCGTGACGTCCTGCGCGACCGCCATCAGGGCGCCGCCAATGATGCCGCCCTGGCTGTTGCCGTCGTAGAAGACGGCGCGGGTGTCGAGGACGCTGGTGCCGCCGGGGCTCTGGAACGCCGGGTCGCTCGCGAAGCCGGTCTTCATCGCCCGGGCGAGGAACAGGAAGTTCAGCATCCCCTGCTGCACCCGGTCGGCGAGCGTCGGGAAGTTGCTCATGTCGGCGAGGATCGTCGCGACGTTCGGGACGTCCTCGGTGGCCATGCCGATCCAGTCGGTGGCGCAGAACACGAAGTCGTTCTCCTGCGCCATCTTCTGCACGTTGCCGGCGCCGACCTCGCTCTGGCCGCCGAGCAGGCCGTGGCCGTAGAGCGACAGCCGCGCGGGCCGCACGTCGGCCGGCGAGGCGGCGTTGACGCCGCTGGACCGCGGGATCTTGCAGGTGAACGTCGCGTCCTGCGTGGCCACGCCGCCGAGGCGGGTGGGCAGGCCGTCGGTGGAGCCGGCGTAGTTGAAGCGCGCGCCCGGCAGGCCGCCGTTGGTGAGGTAGCTGGGCACGGTGATCTTGCCGGTGACGGTGCGGGCGATCCGGTCGGTCGGGGCGCCGTTGGTGACGCTGTCGACGGTGAACGCCGGGCTGTTGCCGCCGAGCGAGGCGAACGCGTCGTCGCGGATGTGCAGCATCCGCTCGGTGAGGTTGCGCTCGCTCGCGATGGTGAACGTCCAGGCGAGGTACAGGTCCTTGAGGTCGACGCCGCCCTTGAGCAGCGGGCCCCACACCGGGTCGGCCTGCACGCCCTTCTTCGCCGCCTTGTCGCGGCTACGGAATCGGCTCACCGCGTCGTCGCGGCGGGCGCGGAACACGTCGTTCGGGGCGATCGTCGCGCCGGTCGCCGTCTTGAGCCGGCGGAACGCCACGACGTAGCGGGTGGCCTCGTCGAAGTTCACGGCCGGCCGCACGATGAGCACCGGCTGCTCGCCCGCGGTCGGGTTCGCGTCGAGCTCGGCGAAGTACGGGTGCCGCGCGCCGGTGCGCGTGTTGATGAGCACGATCGGCGCGTCCGGGTCGAGGCTGCGCGCCAGGTCGGTCAGCGGCGCGGCGCCGGTGACGCCGAGGTCGACGCCCGGCACGACCGTGAGGACCGGGCTGCCGGGCGAGAAGCCGTCGTTGCGGTTCCACTCGGTCGGGTCGATCGGCTTGCCGGCGGCGTTGCGCGGCATCGCGAGCGGGCTGAGGCTCACCCGCCGCCCGGTGGCGGTCGTCGGGTCGGCGACGGTGAAGAAGTCGTTCGGGAACGGCAGCAGGCAGGCCGCGTGGTCGGTCGGGTCGCACAGCCCCGCCTGCTCCAGCGCCGCGTCGGTCGCGGTGCGCGCCGCGTCGCGCGGCCCCACGGTCGGCTCCTCGGCCCCCGCGACCGTGCGCCCGGCGAGCGGCCCCACGCAGAGCGCGAAGTCGACCGGGTCCGTCTCGGACAGGCACCTCGCCGGGTCGTCGGCGGCGTGCGTGAGCGGCGCGGCGCCCAGCACGAGGGCGGCGGCGAGCAGGGCGCGGAGGGCGGGGCGGCGCAAGGAGGCTCCTCGGAACGGCACGAAGGACGCCTGGCGGCAGGGGCGCGCGGGCGGGGAGGGGTGCTCCCAGGTGTTCGACGCGGGGCGCCCCGGCTCCTCTCGCCCTGACCCCGGAGGAAGAAGCAGGTGGCGGGAGCGAGACGTTCCGGCGGCTGCCACGTCACCACGGTGACGGGGCACTCGGACGAGGAGGGGCCGTGGCCGACCTTGCCACGCGGCAGGACATCGCCCGGCTGTTCGGGCGCGCGGCGTTCGGCGCGACCGGCGCCGACCACGACAGGTGGGTCGGCAAGCCGTATGCCGACGCCGTCGACAGCCTGTTCCCGCCGGCGGGCTCCGACCCGCTCGCGCGGGCCGTGCAGGCGGACGAGGCGATGCGCCTCTACACCGCCAACAACTACCTCAACGACGTCTACGGCGCCGGCCGCTGGTGGCTGGAGCGGATGCGCACGACGCCGTACCCGCTCGAGGAGCGGATGACGTTCTTCTGGCACGACCACTTCGCGACGGCGTACACCGGCGACCCGGACATCGCGTCGATCCTCCAGCAGAACCAGACGCTGCGGCAGTACGCGCTCGGCTCGTTCCGCGACCTCGCGAACGCGATGCTGGTCGACCCCGCGATGCTCGTCTGGCTCAACGGCATCAACAACCACGTCGCGGGCGTCAACGAGAACCTCGCCCGCGAGTTCTTCGAGCTGTTCACGCTCGGCACCGTCCCGCAGGTCTACACGGAGACCGACATCCGCCAGGCCGCGCGGGTGCTCACCGGCTGGACGGTCAACCCGACGCTGCACAGCTCGGCGTTCACCGAGGCGCGGCACGACCTGACCCGCAAGACGGTGCTCGGCCGCTCGATCGGCGGCTGGGCGGCGGGCGACCCGCGGCACGCCACGGAGTACCGCGAGCTGACCGAGGCGGCGCTCGCGCACGACCACGGCAAGACCGTGTCGCAGTTCCTCGCCTACCGGCTGGTGCTCCAGTTCGGCTACGTGCCCGACGTCACGAACCTCGCCGGCGACCCGCTCGTGCAGGACGTCGCCTGGGCGATCCGCGCCGGCGACGCGTGGGACCTGCGCAAGGGCGTCCGCACCATGCTGCTGCACCCGAAGTGGCGCTACGCCGACGCGAGCGCCGGGCGCCAGCTCGTCCGCTCGCCCGTCGAGGTCGCCGTGCACGCCGCCAAGGTCCTCGGCGTGCCGCTCGACGCGGCGTTCGGGACGTTCACGACGAACGAGATCGTGCTCCAGACCGCGCACGCCGGGCAGCAGCCGTTCCTCCCGCCGAACGTCGGCGGCTGGCCGAACGGCCTCGGCTGGCTGTCGCAGACCACGACGCTCGGCCGGTACGACCTGCTCTACGTGGTGTGGCTCGCGTACCTGAACCAGCAACGCCACCAGGTCGCGCCGCCGCCACCGTCGGCGGACCTCGCGTACTGGGCGTGGTTCATGGGCCTCGCCGGCTTCTCCACCAGCACGACGTTGCGGCTGCGCGAGTACCTCGCCGCCCCCGGCACCACGGCCGAGCTCGACAAGCAGGCCGGCATGTTCGTCCTCGCGGGCAGCAGCCCGGACTGGCAGGTGATGTAGGTGACGGTCACCCGGCGCACGTTCATCAAGGGGGCGGGTGCCGCCGCGGGCGTGCTGACGCTCTCGCCGTGGCTCACCGGCCTCGCCTCCGGCGTGGTCGACCCGCGCACCCGGACCCGCCGCCGCCTCGTCGTCATCGACCTCGGCGGCGGCAACGACGGCCTCAACACCGTCGTCCCGCGCACCGGCTCCAACCGGCAGGTCTACACGCAGGTCCGCCCCACCATCCAGCAGTCCGTGGGCTCGTTGCTGCCGCTCGACCGGGGCGGCCGCGACGACGGCAGCGTCGGCTTCCACGGCTCGCTCAAGGCGCTGCACCAGCTCTACCGCGAGGACCGGGTCGCCGTCGTGCAGGGCGTCGACTACCCGAACCACAACTACTCGCACTTCACCTCGAACGACATCTGGCAGGCCGGCAACCCCGACAACATCGCCGACGCCGGCTGGATCGGCCGCCACCTCGACCGCTGCGGCGTGCCCGTCGGCGAGCTGCGCGCGGTCGGCATCGGCGGGTCGTTCGCGCACGCGCTGCGCGGCCGCGTCCACTCCGGCGCGCAGGTCGACTCGTTCGCGGCGACGCACTTCCTCGACGGCGACACGCCCGTCGCGCGCGCCCGCCACGACGTGTACGGCCGGTTCGCGCAGCACGCGGCCACCGAGCCGGTGCGGGCGTCGTACGGCGCCATGTGCGGCGGCGTCGTCGACCTCGACACCGCGACCCGCGGGCTCTCCTCCCCGACCTCCGGCAGCGTGCTCGCCGACCAGATGCTCACCGCGCGGACGCTGCTCGAGCACGACCTCGGCGTCGAGGTCGTCTTCGTCTCCACCGGCGGCTACGACACGCACGCGAACCAGCTCACGACGCAGCAGTCGCTGCTCGCCGACCTCGACCAGGCGCTGGAGGCGTTCTTCTACGGCACCAAGGCCGGCGTCCCCATCACCGTCGGCGGCGTCGCCGGCAACGGCCTCCCCGCGCCCGTCGGCACGCCCACCGTGCCGGGCACGCCGATCGGCCCGCTGTCCGGCGACGTCGCCGCCGGCACGCTGGTGATGACGTTCAGCGAGTTCGGCCGCCGCATCGGCGAGAACGCCTCCGGCACCGACCACGGCGCCGCCGCGCCGATGCTCATGGTCGGGCCGCCGCCGCCCGCGCCCGGCACCGGCGTCCCCGCCCTGGTGCCCGGCCTGCACGGCGACCACCCGGACATGGGCTCGCCCGCGCTGCCCGCCGACAACCTCGGCATGACCACCGACCTGCGCTCGGTCTACCAGGCCGTGCTCACCAAGTGGATCAACGACCCGGCGAGCGAGCGGCCGGACGAGGGCGACCCGGCGTTCCGCCTGTCCGGGCCGTCGGTCGAGTCGGACGGGTCGCTCGCGGGGCTGTTCGCGACGGCCTGACCAACCCCCCTTGAGAGGTCTCCCCGACCGGCGTTCACTCGGCGTCGTTCGCGGCATTCGTCGCGAACGTCCCGAACGTCCGAGGGGGGACCGTTCATGTCCGTTCCGCGTTCCGCGGGGTGGCGCCTCGCCGCCGCGCTCACCAGTGCCGTCGTGGCCGCCGGTGGCGCCGTCGCCGGCCACGTCACCGCCACCGCCACCGCGCCGTTGCACGGCGCACCCACCGTCGTCGCCGTCGTCGAGCCGGGCGGGTTCAACCCGTACCACCTCGACTTCGCCGCCTCGCTGCACCCGTGGGCGGGTGGGGACCCGTCCGACGACCTGCCGCTGACCAGCGACCCGGCGACGTACATCGCCGGCTACCCGAGCGGCGCCACCGCGCTGAACATCACCCTGCCCACGTCGGGCAGCGACGACGTCAACGCGCTGCACGCCGCCGACGCGGCCGCGTGGGCGGCCGTGCCGAACTCCACGTCGACCACGTCGCCGAGCCTGTACTACATCCCGGGCACCAAGGTCATCGGCGCCGTGCGGTTCGACAGCGCGGGGCTGTGGGCCGGCAACGACGCGCACGGCACCCACTCCGCCGCCAGCGCCGTCGGCAACATCCACGGCACCTGCCCCGAGTGCCTCGTGGTCCTCGTCGCGGGGACGGGCGGCCTCGAGTGGGCGCAGCGGCAGCCGTGGATCGACGTCGTGACGAACTCGTACGAGTCGACGCGCCAGCACGGCAACGAGTACGTCCGACCGGGCCTGGTGCAGGGCATCTACACCCAGCGGTCCGTCGTCGAGGCCGGGCAGTCGGTCCTGTGGTCCGCCGGCAACGGCGTCGTGAACTCGCTGTACGACGTGCCGCAGCTCACCTACGTCTCCGGCCAGCGCGGACCGGACTGGGTCATCACCGTCGGCGGCACGAGGAACGGCAACCCGCTGCCCGGCACCGGACGGCCGGCGGACATCGCCGCCGAGGCCGAGTCGTACCCGTCGACCGGCGGCACGACCGCCAACGGCACCGGCACGCACAGCGGCACCTCCAACGCGGCGCCCGTCGTCGCGGGCGCGCTCGGCACCGTCATCCAGCGGGGCCGCGACGCGCTCGGCGACACCACCGGCGGGCACAGCGCCGGTGTCGTCGCGTCCGGCACCGCCGTCACCTGCGGCAGCGCGGACCCGGCCTGCCCGCTCGGCGACGGCGTGCTGACCCGCCAGGAGGCGGAGAACACGCTGTTCCACACCGTCACCCCCGGCACCCAGCCGGAGGACCTCGCGCCGGTGCCCGTCCCCGCCCGCACCGTCGGCCCGGCCGTCCCCGACGTCCCGACGCTGCCGGCGCCGCGGGCGGCGTACCTCTACGTCGGCCACGGCGTCGTGCACGGCCGGGAGAAGCCGGCCGCGATGGCGGCCGAGCAGGCGCGGGCGGCCGACGCGTTGCGCGGCCTGGTCGCCGTCCAGCGACCGTACGGCGAGAAGGCGTGGATGACCGCCGACTCGCGGTGCCGCCAGCTCGTCTGGGGGTCGTGGGGCGAGGGGTACTTCACCGGCACGCTCGATGACGACGGCTCCTCCGCCCTCGCCACCGCGTGGAACACGTGGTGCACGCCGGAGACCGCCGCGCAGCTCCGCGAGGCGAGCACGCTCTGACGCGCTGACGTCCGCGGGGGCGGTGGCTCTTCCCGGGGCCGCCGCCCCCGCGGCGTACCGTGACCGCGTCGCCGAACCCGAGGGGGCCGCGTGGTCGAGCTGCTGCTGCGGATGCCGGGACCGCTCGCCGAGGTCCTCGTCATCGCCATCGCGGTCGCGCTGTCCCTCGCCGGGCTCGCCGTCGTCCGGCGCCGCGTCGACGTCGAGGCGTTGCGCGGCGGCAACGAGGTCGCCGGCGTCGTCTACGCCATCGTCGGCGGCATGTACGCCGTGCTGCTCGCGTTCGTCGTCGTCGCCGTGTGGGAGGACTTCGGCCACGCCGAGGGGCACGTCGAGACCGAGGTCACCGGGCTCGGCACCCTCTACCGGGACGCCGCCGTCTTCCCCGAGCCGTCCCGCACCGAGATGCGGGCCGCGCTGCGCGAGTACACCGCCAGCGTCGTCGACGACGAGTGGCCCACCATGGCGCGCGGCGAGCCCAGCCCGAAGACGCTCGCCGCGTACGACCGCCTGTGGGCCGCCTGCTACCGCGTCGACCCCGGCGACGGTCCGCGGGCGGCGTTCTTCGAGCAGGCCGTCGACCGGATGGGCCAGGTCGGCGAGAGCCGCCGCGCCCGCGTGCTCGCCAGCCGTTCGCAGGTCCCGTCCACGCTGTGGGTGCTGCTCCTCGCCGGCGGCGCGCTCATCGTCGCGATGACGTTCGTCTTCGGCACCGAGCACGCCACCGTCCACCGCGTCTCCGTCGCCGCGCTCGCCGCCGTCGTCGCGTCCGTGCTGTTCGTCACCCTCGCGCTCGACCGGCCGTTCGGCGCGGGCATCACCCTGAGCCGGCACCCGTACCGCGAGCTGCTCGCCCAGTGGGCGGTCACGCCGTAGCCGTGTTCGCCACCCCCCAGGTCAACGTCTACGCGACCGACGTCGCGCGCACCGCCGCGTTCTACGCGTCGCTCGGCTTCGCGGAGACGTTCCGCACGCCCGCCGCCGGCGAGCCGATCCACGTCGAGCTGACGTTGGACGGCTTCACGCTCGGTGTAGCCAGCCGTGCCTCCGCCGGCGCCGACCATGGCCTCGACCTCACGCCCGCCGGGCGCGCCATGGAGATCGTGGTGTGGGCCGACGACGTCGACGCGGCGTTCGCGCGGCTGGTCGCCGCCGGCGCGCCGTCGCTGTCGGAGCCGCACGACTGGCTGGACGGCGCGTTGCGGGTGGCGTGGGTCGCCGACCCCGACGGCAACCCGGTCGAGCTGGTCCAGCGCACCGGCTGACGCTCACCGCCGACGCGCCGGCAGGGGCGGAGGACAGCGCCTCCGCCCCTGCCGTTCCTCGCGAGACCGCTAGAGCAGGTCCACCGCCCGCGTCGGCAGCAGCGTCGACGGGTCGAAGCCCGCCGGCGCCGACGGCAGCTCGTGTGCCGCCGAGAAGTGGCCGTTCACCATCGAGTACGACCCGGCGACGTAGTGGAGCACGCCGTCGGACGTGCGGACGACGGAGATCGGCGCCTCCGTGCCGTCCGCCATCGTGGCGGACTGGCCGATGGTGCCCTGCGCGTAGATCCAGTGGATCGCCGGCGTGAGGTACCAGTCGGTCGGGTGGACGTCGACGTAGAGCGGGGTGCCCCACGCGAAGCCGACCGTCACGAAGCCCACCCCGAGCTCCCAGTTCGGCTTGTCGGACTCGTTCATCGTCATCGTGAACCCGACGTTCGCGCCGCAGCTCAGCGTCGGGGTGCAGTCAACGCTGAACGGGTTGATCTCCAGGCCGGGGAGGCCGATGAACGCCTGGGTCTCCAGGTGCGCCTCCTCGTTCGTGATGTCGTACACGCCGCGCACCGACATGCCGGTGAAGCTCAGCGAGATGAACGGCACGATCACGTCGAGGTCGCCGGAGATGCTGCCCTCGATGTAGACGCCGTACGACACCTTGTCGTTGCCCGCGTCGACACCCGCGGTGCGGATGACGTTCGGCGTCGTCGGGCTCTTGTTGACGCGCACGTCGGTCTCGATGCCGTCATAGAGCCCGTCGTTGTCGGTGTCGCTCAGCCGCGGGTCGCTGACCACGCTGCTGTTCATCTCGCTGTTGTCGCTGCGGTAGTCGCCGTCCGTGTCCCAGAAGTACGGGTCGGACGACACGCGGCGGGTGCTGCCATTGATGGAGATGTCCTTGCCGGTGACCTCGTCGACGTCGGCGACGCCGTCCGTGTCCGTGTCACCCGTGCGGAACACGATGTCGTCGAGGTACGCCTCGCCGATGCCCGTCGTCGTGGACGAGTCCCCGAGCTGCCCGACGTACGCCACCGCCGAGCCGCTGCGCGGGTACACGCCGCGGAGCTCGTCGAAGACGTACAGCTCCCACTGGCTGGGGCCGGCCTGCATGCGGATCGGCATGTACGTGCCCGCCGGCATGGCGATGACGTCCATCGTCCAGGTGCCGTTGGCGAACACGTCCAGCGAGTGGTTGTTGTCCTTGAACGCCAGCTTGATCTCCGGCGACGTCGGCGACGGGCCGAGCTGGAGCAGGGTGAAGTCCTGGAACGGCGTGTCCGCGTACGGGACCGTCACCCAGGCCTGCGCCGAGAACGTGCCGGAGACGCTGGCGCCCAGCGGCTTCGACGCATATGCCGTCGACGCGGTGGAGTTGGCGAGCAGGTACAGCCCGTAGTAGCCGGAGTGCGCCGCGCCCTCCTGCGCCACGACCGACGCCTGCCCGCCGAGCGTCCATCCCGGCGCGGAGCCGGTGTCGAAGTCGTCGGCGACGTACGTGCGCAGGCTGCCGGTGCCGGTGGCGTTCGCGGTGACGCTGAACGACCCGGTGCCGCTCAGGGCGTTGACCATCACGTAGTACCACCCGCGCTGCGGGTTGTTGACGGTGACCGACTCCGTCGCCGTGAGGCCGAAGCCGCGGGCGTCGTACACGCTCGTCGTCGGCTTGGCGCCGGCGCGGACGTAGAGGTCGAAGTCGGTGCCGACCGCGGCCGGCCCCGCCAGGTCGACCTTGAGGTTGACCATGCCGACGGGCACGTAGAACCGCCACATCCGCTGCTGCCCGGCCGCCGTGAACGAGTCGGTCTCCGCCGTGGCCGGCCGCAGCTCGTTGCTGTTGACGACGACCGGCTTCGTCCGGGTCGTGGACCCGTCCTGGTCGCTCGCGGTCAGGGTGATGTTGTACGGGGTGCCGTTGTTGTCGGACGTGTACTTGTGGCTCGACGTCATGCCGCTCGTCGTCGTGCCGTCACCCCAGCTCCAGGTGTACGTGGCCGGGTCCTCGTCGGAGTCGTCGCCCGACGGGGCCGCGTCGACCCAGACCAACGAGCCGGTGTCCGCCTCCCGCTTGGCCGTGCTGCCGTCCTTCACCTGGATGTTGAACTCCGCGACCGGCGGCTGGTTCGCGCGGCCGACCATCGGCCCCGAGATCGTGCCGGACGCCGGGTTGCGGAAGTTCGAGATCACCTGCGGCGGCGTGCCGGAGGTGGCGGTGAAGTAGTACGAGTGCGCCACCGCCTTGAGCTTGAGCGGCAGGTGGTAGAGCCGCCCGTCACTGTAGGTCGTGTCGCCGTAGTCGACCGGGCTCATCAGGTACGACGTGCCGTCGACCACCACGCGCACGTCGGTCGGCGCCTGGTCCTGCGGGTGGAAGTACTGCACCTGGAACACGTACTGCGCCGCCGACGTCCCGAGCGTCGGGCTCACCGTCGGCAGGTACAGGCCGGGCCCCTGCGACACGCTCGGCCCGGAGAGCTCGCCGGTCGACGGCAGCCGCGCCGCCGTGTTCGTGCCGTCGCTCGCGCCGAAGTGGTACGAGTGCGAGCCCTGCGCGAGCGTCGTCGTGTACGAGTAGATCGCGCCGGTCGACAGCGTCCCGCTGACCTTCGTCATGTCGTGGCCGCTGTCGCCGTCGAGGTAGACCTTGACGTACGACATCGACGCGCCGTCGTCGGTCACCTTCACCTTGAACGTGAACGACGTCGTGGTGTCGCCGGAGTCCGGCGCGACGCCGTCGCCCGTGTAGCCGGACTCGCCGGTGAACGCGAGCGCGGGCGGGTTGTTGACCCCGGCCGAGCTCACGACGACGTCGTCGACGTACCAGCCCTCGTAGGCGTTCGCGACGCCGTCGACGCTGTCGAACGCGAAGCGGATCCGCACCGACTGCCCGGCGTACGCGGACAGCGACGTCGACTCCGAGTTCCACGTCTGCTGCGCGTCGTCGAGCTGCATGAGCTGCGTCCACGTCGAGCCGCCGTTGGTCGAGATCTCGACCGACTTCTTGTCGTACGGCAGCGACTCCGTCTGGTGCCAGCTCTTGAACGACAACGTCGGCGTCGTCGCGGGCACGGTGAACGCCGGGCTGGTCGCGGTGCCCGCCGTCACGCCGACGTCGTAGTTGCCCTTCGTGTCGTCGCCGTACCAGATCGTCTTCGACGGGCTGACCGCGCGGGACGTCGTCTTGACGTGCCACAGGCCGGTGAACGCCCAGCCGGTGACCGTGCCGTCGAAGCCCTCGTTGAGGCCGGTGCCGCCGCCACCGCCGCCGCCGCCGGTGGTGTCCACGACGATGTCGTCGACCCAGGCGGTGACGGCGGGCTCCTGCGTGTTGCCGGTGCCGTTGTTCGCGACGCCGACCTTGTTGAGCGTGAAGCCGTCGTTCGCGTTCGTGCCGGTCGTGTACGTCGCCGTGAGCAGGTCGGTCGTGTTGGCGGCGTTGCGGACCTTCATGGTGAGCACGTGCGTCGTCGCGCTGTAGGAGACGACGAAGCGGTACTCGGTGTTGGCGGTGGCCGTGTACGTCTGGTTGATCCGCAGCACCCCCGCCGCGTCGCGGTAGCGCAGGCCGTACTGCGGCGCCTGGCCGATGTTGCCGTCGCGGCTGTCGTAGTAGACGTAGACCGAGCTCGGGCTCGAGTCGACGTCGGTCACCGCGGTGGCGCCGAGGAACAGCGGCTCGGCCGCCTGCCAGTTGCCCTGCGCCGTCGTCGCCCAGCGGCTCGACACCGTGAAGCTCGACGCCGTCGTGAGCTGCGCCGGCAGCGCGTGCGTGAACATCTCGTCGCCGGTGTCGCGGCGGTCGCCGAGCACCGACACGCGGTGGTTGGCGGAGTCCCACGCGACCTCGGAGTACGTCTGCGCCTGCTGCTGCGCGAAGCCCTCGTTCGTGCTGTCGAACGTGTACGTGACCGTGGTGCCGCCACCGCCGCCGCCGGTCGTCGAGTCGATCGTGATGTCGTCGGCCCAGCCGTTGATCGCCGGCTCCTGGGTGTTCCCGGTGCCGTCGTTGGCGACGCCGACCTTGTCCAGCGTGAAGCCGTCGTTCGCGTTCGTGCCGGTCGTGTAGGTCGCCGTGAACAGGTCGGTGCCGGCGGCGTTGCGGATCTTCATCGTCAGGACGTGCGTCGTCGCGCTGTAGTCCACGTAGAAGCGGTACTCCGTGTTCGCCGCCGCCGTGTACGCCTGGTCGATCCGCAGCACGCCGGCCGCGTCCCGGTATCGCAGGAAGTACTGCGGCGCCTGGCCGACGTTCGCGTCGCGGCTGTAGTAGTAGACGTAGACCGAGCTCGCGGCGGTCGCGGCGTCGGTGGCGGCGTTCGCCGTCAGGAACAGCGGCTCACCCGCCTGCCAGTTGCCCTGCGCCGTCGTCGCCCAGCGGCTCGTCACCGTGAAGCTCGTGCCCGTCGTGAACTGCGCCGGCAGGGCGTGCGTGAACATCTCGTCGCCGCCGTCGCGCCGGTCGCCGACGAAGGAGATCCGGTGGTTCGTGGAGTCCCAGCCGACCTCCGAGTACGTCTGCGGGTTCTGCTGCGCGAAGCCCTCGTGGGAGGCGTCGAAGGTGTAGATCGTCGAGAAGTGGGGGGCGTCGACCGCCCAGCCCGCCGCCGTGTGGTTGGCGTGGATGCGGGTGCCGTCCGCGTAGCGGAAGCCGGGTGACGTGAAGCCGAGGCCGCGCAGCCAGGCGTCGTTGTAGACGACCTGCTGTCCCGCCGAGTCGCCGTCGTAGAGCTCGACGCCCAGCTCGTCCTCGTGGCCGGGCGACGACGGCACCAGCGACACGAACATCGGCCGGTCCGTCAGCCGGACCGTCTCCGGTGAGCCCAGCGTGAACCGCGGCGACCTCGCCGGGGTGAACGAGCCCACCGTCACCGTGTGCGCCGCCGGTGCGCCGTGGATCACTACGCGGTACCAGCGGGCGCCCGCCTGCGTCGTCACGTCCCACGGCTCGCTCGCCGCGAACGACGGGTACGTGGCGTCCGCCCACGACCGTTCGAGCAGCAGCGACGTCTCGGCGTTGGCGACGTTGGTCACCACCACGTTCGTGGTGCCGTCGGCGTTCGCGACGGTCCGGACCGCGGCCGAGCCGTCGGGCAGCCCCGACCGCGTCACCACCCGGATGTGCGGATCCTGTGTCGGCGTCGCGGCCGCCGCGTGCGGTGCGACCGAGGCCAGGCCCACGGTCACGCATGCGGCGGTGATCGCGGCGGTGAGCCGTGCACGGCGCATATCGATCCCCTCCTCGTCGATGGGCACCGCGGAGCCGTGCGGCGGCGTCACCCCCGATGCCGTCGCGTGCCCGGCCGCACCCCTCGCGCGGCGGGCGGTCTCCGGGTGCTGCACGCTTCGTTACGGGGACAGCGGCCGGGCCACGCGCTCGCGCGCGGGAAGTTCATCCGTTCCGACGAAGCCGCGCACCGCCCGGCGCGCGCGCCCGGCGGTCAGCCGTCGGCGCGAGGGTAGTTGCCGCGCAAGATCGACAGCAGGTTGCGCAGGTAGGCCTCCGGCCCGAGCTCCTCGACCAGCCGGACGTTCGCCGCTACCCAACGGTCCTCGTCCATCAGCGGGGGGTGCGGGACGGCGAGGGCGGGGTCGATCTCGATGGCGTAGAACGGGTTGGCGAGCAGCGCGTTGACGTCGGCCGGCGTCCACGCCGCCGGTTCCGCCGCCTCGCCGGCGCCGGTCCCGTCGTCACCGGCCCACACGATCCGTACTCTTCTACCTTCCGGATAGCCAGCCAGCCAGGGGGCGCGGCGGCGGGGCATAGCCCGCCCGCAGGGCGGCCGCGAAGCGGCCCGTAGCGACCTTGACGCCCGTCGCTGCGTCCGCACATTGGCGGCTGACCGAAGGCAGTCGCGTGTAGTCGAACTTCGACGACACGGCACACTCAGGGGCACGCGACCCATCCGCTCGGCTCAGCGCGTTCCGCCGCTGCGACTAGTGGCTGAGCATCCCCAGGTTCAGCAGCCGGTAGTGCATCGCCTCCTCGGACACGTCGAAGATCCGAGCAAGCCCAGTGACGACCGACGCCTGCCCCGCACGCCGCCCGACAAGCCGGCCGAGGTGCTCGTCGAGGAGGTCAGCCGGCATTAGGAGCTCGGCGGCGAACGCGTTCGCCTCCCGCTCGTCGCGGACACTCGCGCTCCCGGCCACAGCATCGCGGCGGTTCACTTGGATGCCGCTGTCTACGATCACCTCGCCCTTGTGGTTGAGGCGGAGGTGCCCAAGTTCGTGTGCGATCGTGAACCGCTGCCGCCGTGGGTGGTGGAGCGTGTTCACCCCGATGACGGGCACCTCGCCGGCTTTACGGATCAGGAGGCCGGAGAGGTCGGCGGCGAGGCGCTCCTTCGTCACGACGAGCCCGAGACGGCGGGCGATCCCGTCGACGTCGACGGGCGCACGGTCCGCGCCCGACTCCACGAGCAGCGCGCTGGCGGCCCTTTCGCCGCGGGTCACCCGCGGTCCGCCGCGGGAGCGAGTCCCCGGCTGCTGTTGAGGACGAGTGCGACGTCGCTGCGGAGCCGGGGTGGAACTGAGCCGAGGATCCTGTCGTCATCTGGGCCGAGGCCGGGGCCTTCGTTGGGGACGAGGTCATGGAGGGGAACTTGGACGACGCGGGCGAGGACCGCGGCGGTGTGTAGTGAGCACTGCTGCCGCCCCGCCTCGATGTTGGCGACGCTCGCACGCGTCAGGCCGAGCTCTTCGCCGACGTCGGTCTGCGTCAATCCGCGCTGAAGCCGGGCGTCGCGGACTGCGTGCCCGAACCTGACGTAGAAGTCGGTTCTCTCGCGGCGGTCCACGCCGTCAATGTCGCCGACGGCGCCCCGGCTGTCAAATATCGCAAACCCTCCGCGCGGCGGTCGCTCAACGGAGACTGTTTGTAGTGCAAACGTAGGGGTAGATTGACAGCGACGCTTGACAGACTCTGCAGGGCGATGGATCTTGGTTCCCGGGCCGTCGTGGCCTTGAAGGTGGAGAGGAGACGTCGTGGCGAAGAACACTGGGAAGGGCCACCGCGTTGGCGCAGTGAAGGGCCGCAGTGAGTTCCGGCACAACGGCCAGTACTTCAAGCGGGACAGCGCTACCGGGCGGATCCTCAACGGTAGTCCGAACCCGCACAAGGGCGTCCGGGACGAGAAGAAGTAGGCGCGGTGCTCGCGTCAAGTGCCGCTGTGCCGGCGCCGCGATGGAGGCGTCGGCGGGTGGCGCCCTCCGCGTCATCGCGGTCGCCGTGCAACGGGTGCCGCATCTGATCCTCGAGGAGGGCACGTGAAGATCACCGCAGCGGTGGTCCGCGAGCAGGGAACGACGTTCGCTGTCGTCATCGTCAAGCAGTCGGCGATGCAGCCCCACAACCGCGACGAAACGCAGCGGTCGCTCCAGCCGCTCTTTCCCGGCGTCCCGGTGGTGCTCATGTCTCAGGATCGCCGGGGTATCCCGACCTACTGGGGCCGCCGGGACATCAGCCGGTTCCTCGCCGGCATCCACCTGGCCCGGTTGCCGTGGCGCGAGTACCGGGTCGCTTCGTGAGCAACGCCGACCAGATCCGCCGCCGCCTGGGGGAAACGCAGAACAAGCGTCTTGCCGTCGAGAACAAGATCGCGGAGGCGCGGCGGACGCAATCACGGAAGAACGAGGAGGCCGCGACGTACCGGCAGCGCGCCGCGAAGGCTTCCTCCGCGACGCAGCAGTCGATGTATGCGCGTCAGGCCGAGTCGGCCGAACGCGCGGCGCTTGCGGAGGGCCGCCGAATCGCAGACGAGAGCCGGAAGAGCGCCGATCTCCTCAAGGCGGAGACCACGCTCAACAAGGACCTCGCGAATGCGATCGCCGACGCGGCCCGTAACGACCAGAGGGCCCGGGAGAAGCAGGCCCGCGACGACAAGCAGGCGCGCGACCGCGAGCAGCGGCTGGCCCGGGATCGGCAGGTCGCCGCCGACCGGCGGGCAGCGGAGGAACGCCGCCGCCTCGACAGGGAGGCCGCGGCCGCCCGCGCCGAGAACGCCCGCCGCGCCGCCGAGCACGAAGCCCTCACCCGCTCGCTCGTCGCGGACGCCGAGACTCGCATCCGCGCCGAAATCGCCGCCGTCCGCCCCCCGGCAGCCGAGCCGCTAAAGATCCTGTACCTCACGGCCGCGGCCTCCGGCGACCTCCGCGTCGACGAGGAGATTCGCAGGGTCAAGGCCGGCGTCCGCGCCGCTACCCACCGCGACCTCGTCCAGATCGACCATCTCCCCGCCGCGACCAGTGGCGACCTCCTCGACGGTCTCGCACGGACCCTCCCGCACGTCGTCCACTTCTCTGGCCACGCGGACCCCTCGACCGTCGTCCTCGACACTGGCAGCGACGCCCACGGCCCTGGCCACCACGTCGCGGCGAATGCGTTCGCCGCGGCCGTCGGCGCCATCGAGAGCGTCATCCTGGTCGTACTTAACGCCTGCCAGTCGGAGGCCCAGCTTGCGGGGCTCCTCCTCCACGTCCCCCTTGCGATCGGGATGTCTGACAGCGTCGGGGACCGCGACGCCATGGCGTTCGCCGCCCGGTTCTACGCCGCCGTCGCCGAGGGTCAGGCCGTCCAGACGGCGTTCGACCTCGCCCGTGCCCAGCTTCTCCTCGACGGTCTCCCCGGCGCCGACCTCCCGGTCCTGGCCGCTGCGGCCGGGATCGATCCCGGCGCCGTCCGGCTCGTTGTCCCGCCCGACGGCTGAGCCGCCTATGCGGCGCCATCCGACGGCAACCCGTTGGCAGAGGCCGCCTGGTGACAGCCTCGCGGCGTACGATCGTGCCGCTGACCTGCACGAACGCGTCGCGGGTGGTGGGCGAGGGGGGAGTTGAACCCCCACGTCCTTTCGGACACACGGACCTGAACCGTGCGCGTCTGCCTATTCCGCCACTCGCCCGAGTGCGCGGGCGACGCTACCACGCGCCGTACCCCCGGCTCACCCTGGATAGACCGGCCGCAGCCGGGGCAGGTACCGCCCGGGAGGCGGTGGCGCGCCGCCCCTATACGATCATGACCCGGCGGCGGAGGAGGGCGCGATGGGCGTGCTGCAGCGCTTCGAGCGCCGCCTCGAAGGGCTGGTCGAGGGCACGTTCGCGAAGGTGTTCCGCGGCGGGGTCGAGCCGGTGGAGGTCGCGAAGGCGCTCCAGCGCGAGGCGGCCGACAAGAAGGCGATCGGTGCCGCGCGGACGCTGGTGCCCAACGCCTACGTGGTCGAGCTGGGTGAGCGCGACCACGGCAAACTGCAGCCGTACGAACGCCCGCTGGGCGCGGAGCTGGCGGCGATGGTGCGGGAGCACGCGGCGGAGAACCGCTGGGAGTTCGTGGGCCCGGTGACGGTCCGGCTGGAACGTCACGACGACGTCGACACGGGCACGTTCCGGGTGCGCAGCGCGGTGGAGGAGGGCGAGCCGGACCCCGTCCCGACGACGACCGGGAAGGGAGCGCCGCGGCTCCGGGTGGTCCAGGGCAACACGCCGACCAGCGAGGTGCCCCTCACGCAGGACGTGCTCGTCATCGGCCGCGGCAGCCAGGCGGGGCTGCGGCTGGACGACACGGGGGTGTCGCGGCAGCACGCGGAGGTGCGCCGCGAGGGCGACGACGTGGTGCTGGTCGACCTGGGCTCGACCAACGGCAGCAGCGTCAACGGCCGCCACGTGGAGCGGGTGCGGCTGACGCCGGGCGACCGGATCGAGCTGGGCCGCAGCGTGCTCGTCTACGAGCGGGACGAGCGGTAGCCGATGAGCGAGCTCGCGATCCTGCTGGTGCGGCTGGGGTTCCTGGCCCTGCTCTGGCTGTTCGTGTTCGCGGTGCTGCGAGTGATCCGGCTGGACGTGTACGGGCCGCGGGTGCCGAAGGCGACGCGCCAGCCGGCGCCGTCACCCGCGCGCGCACCGGCCCCGAAGCCGAAGCCGAAGCAGGGGAAGATGCCGCGCCACCTGGTGGTGACGGCGGGCAGCCTGGCGGGGCAGACGGTGGAGCTGGACAACGCGCCGGTGACGATCGGCCGCGCGCCGGAGTCGACGCTGGTGCTGACGGACGACTACGCGTCGAGCCACCACGCCCGGCTGGTGCCGCGGGACGGGCAGTGGCTGATCGAGGACCTGGGCTCGACCAACGGCACCTACCTGGACAAGGCGAAGGTGACGGCGCCGACGCCGGTGCCGGTCGGCGGGAAGGTCCGCATCGGCAAGACGGTCCTGGAGCTGCGCCGATGACGCTCTCCTGGCGCTACGCCGCGGCCTCCGACGTCGGGCTGCTGCGCGACGGCAACGAGGACGCGGCGTTCGCGGGACGCCGGCTGCTGGCGGTCGCCGACGGTATGGGCGGGCACGCGGCGGGCGAGGTGGCGAGCGCGGCGGTCATCGCGGCGCTGGAGCAGCTCGACGAGCTGGGTGTCGACGCGGGTGACCCGCGGGAGGCGTTGCAGGACGCGGTGCGCGAGGCGAACGCCAACCTCCGCGACATGGTCGCCGCCGACGCGGAGCTGCACGGCATGGGCACGACGGTGACGGCGGTGCTGACCGACGGCGACGCGGCGTGGCTGGCGCACGTCGGCGACTCGCGCGCGTACCTGCTCCGCGAGGGGGAGCTGCGCCAGCTCACCCGCGACCACACGTTCGTCCAGCAGCTCGTGGACGAGGGGCGGATCCGGCGCGAGGACGTGTCGACGCACCCGCAGCGCAACGTGATCATGCGCGCGCTGGACGGCCGCGAGGGCCTGGAGCTGGACCTGGAACGCCTCGAGGTCCGGCCCGGCGACCGGCTGCTGCTGTGCAGCGACGGCCTCTCCGGCGTGGTCACCGACGACAGCCTGGCGGCGGTCCTCGGCGACTCGTCGCCGGAGGAGGCGGTGCAACGCCTGGTGGACCTGGCGCTGCGCGGCGGAGGCCCCGACAACATCACCTGCATCGTCGCGGACGCGGTCGACGCGCCCGGGGCGGGCGGCCCGGTCGAGGCCGGCGCGGTCGTGGCGGGGGCGGCGGAGGACAGCGGCCCGCACACGCGCGTGGCGCCGTCCGCGCGCGACGGCGCGTCGCCGGCGACGAAGGCGGCCGCGCTGGCGAAGCGACCGGCGAAACGACCGGCGGCGCCGCCGCCGGAGGCGGACGCGGCGGACCCGCGGGCGCGGGCGCGCGGGCTGCGCCGGCGGCGGGCGTTCCTCGTGGCGCTGCTGACGATCGGGCTGCTCGCGATCGGCACGACGACCGGCTACGCCTGGACGCAGCGCCAGTACTACGTCGGCGTCGCCGACGGCCAGGTCGCGATCTACCGCGGCGTCGACACCAGCGTCGCCGGGGTGCGGCTGTCGCACGTCGCCGAACGCCTCCCGCTCGCGGTGGCCGACCTGCCCGACTTCGAACGCAAGCGCCTCGCCGACGGCATCCACGCGGCGGGCCTGCCGGCGGCGCGGCAGATCGTGGACCGGCTGCGCGAGGCGCTGCCGCCCTGCCCCGAGCCGACGCCCACGCCGAGTGCCGTGCCCACGACCGCGCCGGCGAGGCCGAAGCCGACGGTCGGGCCGCGACCGCCGTCGCCGCGGCCGGCGACGACCCCGCCGGCGACGCCGCTGGGCACCGCCCGCCCGACCCCCACCGCGACCCCGAGCCCGGTGCCGGGGCCGTGCGCGATCGCGGGCACCACGCCGTGAACCGCCGGCGCAGCGAGCTGCTCCTGCTGGTCCTGGCGATCGCGGTCGCGATGGGCGCGAGCGCCGCCGTCGACCTCGCGCACGACCAGCACGTCGGCACCGACGTGCTCGCCTACGGCGCCAGCCTGGCGGTGCTGTTCGGCGTCGCGCACGTCGCGGTGCGGCTGCTCGCGCCGGCCGCGGACCCGTTGCTGCTGCCGGCCGCCGCGCTGCTCAACGGCGTCGGCCTGGTGCTCCAGCGCCGCCTGGACCTGGCCGCCGCCGACCGCGCCGCGCAGCTCGGCAACAAGACCCCGCAGGGCCACGCCGGGCAGCAGCTCCTCTGGACGCTGCTGGGCGTGCTGCTGTTCGCGGTGGTGCTGGCGGCGGTGCGCGACCACCGGACGCTGGACCGGTACCGGTACACGTTCATGGCGGCCGGCATCGTGCTGCTGCTGCTGCCGGTCGTGCTGCCCGCGCGGTTCTCCGAGGTCAACGGCGCGAAGATCTGGATCCGCGTCGCCGGCTTCTCGATCCAGCCGAGCGAGGTCGCGAAGATCTGCCTGATCGTGTTCTTCGCCAGCTACTTCGTGGCCAAGCGCGAGCTGCTCTCGCTCGCCACCCGGCGCGTCGCCGGGCTGAACCTGCCGCGCGCCCGCGACCTCGGCCCGGTGCTGCTGGCGTGGGCGGCGAGCGTCGCGGTGCTGGTGCGGGAGAAGGACCTCGGCTCGTCGCTGCTGTTCTTCGGCATCTTCGTGGTGATGCTCTACGTCGCCACGGAGCGGACGTCGTGGCTGCTGATCGGGCTGGGGCTGTTCAGCGCCGGCGCGTACGCGGCGTACGGGATGTTCGGCCACGTCCGCACCCGCGTGGACATCTGGCTGGACCCGTTCCGCGACGCGAGCAACCGCGGCTACCAGCTCACCCAGGGGCTGTTCGGGCTGGCGACGGGCGGGCTCACCGGCACCGGCCTCGGCAACGGCCGCCCGGAGACGGTGCCGTTCGCGCGGACCGACTTCATCTTCGCGACGATCGGCGAGGAGCTGGGGCTGATCGGGGTCGTGGCGGTGCTGGCGGTGTTCGCCCTGCCCGTGGCGCGCGGGCTGCGCATCGCGCTCGGCGTCCGCGACGACTTCGGCAAGCTGCTGGCGACCGGGCTCGCGTTCGCGGTGGCGTTGCAGGTGTTCGTCGTCGTCGGCGGCGTGACCCGGCTCATCCCGCTGACCGGCATCACGCTGCCGTTCCTGTCCTACGGCGGCTCGTCGCTCGTCGCCAACTACGCCGTGGTCGCGCTGCTGCTGCGCGTCTCCGACGCCGGCCGCTCGCCGGCGATCGCGACCGAACGCCCCGACGACGCCGAGCTCACCGGCGAGATGACCCAGGTGATGGCACGGTGAACCGGCCCATCCGGCGGGTGGCGACGGCGGCGCTGGTGCTGTTCGCGCTGCTGTTCCTCAACGTCAACTACCTGCAGGTGGTCCGCGCCCAGTCGCTGCGCGACAACCCGCGCAACAACCGCCTCCTGCTCGACGAGTACGGCCGCGCGCGCGGCGACATCATCGCGGGCCGGTCGACGCTGGTGGAGAGCCGGGAGACGAAGGACCGGCTGAAGTACCTGCGGGTCTACACGGGCGGGCGCGCGGACGCGGCGGCGGCGTTCGCGCCGGTCACCGGCTGGTACTCGCTGGTCTACGGCGCGACCGGCGTCGAGCGCGCGTACGACGACACGCTGTCCGGGCAGGACGACCGGCTGTTCGTGCGGCGGCTCTCCGACATCCTCACCGGCCGCCAGCCGCAGGGCGGCTCGGTCGTGCTGACGGTCGACCCGGACCTCCAGCAGCTCGCCATGCGGCTGCTCGGCGGGCGGCGCGGCTCGGTGGTCGCACTCGACCCGCGCACCGGGGCGGTGCTCGCGCTGGTGAGCAGCCCGTCGTTCGACCCGAACGTCCTCTCCTCCCACGACCCGGGGAAGATCCGGACGACGTACGAGCGGCTGTCGAAGCAGGCGGACAAGCCGCTGCTGGACCGCGCGACCGAGGAGGTCTACCCGCCGGGGTCGACGTTCAAGGTGATCACGGCGGCGGCGGCCCTGGAGGCCGGGATGACGCCGGACACGCAGCTCGACTGCTCGTCGTCGATCCCGCTGCCGCAGACGCGGATCCGGCTGCGCAACTTCTCCGGCGAGTCGTGCGCGCCGAAGGTGACGCTGACGGAGGCGTTGCAGCACTCCTACAACACGACGTTCGCCTCGCTCGGCATGAAGGTCGGCGCGGACAAGCTCCAGGACATGGCGGAGAAGTTCGGCTTCAACGCCCGCCCGGACTTCGCGCTGCGCTCGGTCGCGAGCGCGTTCCCGCAGGGCCTGAACGTCCCGCAGACCGCGCAGTCGGCGATCGGCCAGTACGACGTGCGGGCGACGCCGTTGCAGATGGCGCTGGTCGCGGCGGCGGTCGCCAACGACGGGAGGCTGATGCGCCCGTACATCGTCGGCCGGACGCTCGCGCCGGACCTCACCGACCTGGAGAAGACCGAGCCGCGCGAGCAGGCGAAGGTGTTCTCCAAGGCCACCGCCGACGCGCTGACGTCGATGATGGTCGCGGTCGTCCAGGGCGGCACCGGCACCCGCGCGCGGATCCCCGGCGTCACCGTCGCCGGCAAGACCGGCACCGCGCAGAACGCCGGCCCGGCGCACGCGTGGTTCGTCGGCTTCGCGCCGGCGGAGGCGCCGCGCATCGCCGTCGCGGTGATCGTGGAGAACGGCGGCGGGGGCGGCGACAACGCCACCGGCGGCCGGGTCGCGGCGCCGGTCGCGCAGCAGGTCATGGCGGCGTGGCTGTCCCGGAGCGGGTCGTGACGACCGGCACCGGCACCACCCTCGGCGAGCGGTACGTGCTCGCCGACCTGATCGCGACCGGCGGCATGGGCGAGGTGTGGCGGGCGCGCGACGAGCTGCTGCACCGCGACGTGGCGGTGAAGCTGCTCAAGCGGGAGTACGCCGACGACGCCGGCTTCGTCGAACGCTTCCGGGCCGAGGCGCGGCACACCGCCGGCTTGGCGCACCCGGGCATCGCCGGCGTCTTCGACTACGGCGAGGGCGAGGGCACGTCGTACCTCGTCATGGAGCTGGTGCCGGGTGAGCCGCTGTCGGCGCTGCTGACGCGCGAGGGCCGGCTGCCGGCGGACCGCACGCTCGACGTCGTCGGACAGGCGGCGCGGGCGCTGGAGGCGGCGCACGAGGGCGGCGTCATCCACCGGGACGTGAAGCCCGGCAACATCCTCGTCTGCCCCGACGGGACGGTGAAGCTCACCGACTTCGGCATCGCCCGCGCCGCCGACGCGGTGCCGGTGACGCAGAGCGGCACCGTCATGGGCACCGCCCACTACCTCTCCCCCGAGCAGGCCAACGGCCGCCCGGTCACGCCGGCGAGCGACGTCTACTCGCTCGGCGTGGTCGCGTACGAGTGCCTGGCCGGGCGGCGGCCGTTCGACGCCGACACGCCCGTCGGCATCGCGATGGCGCACCTGTACGAGGACCCGCTCGCGCTGCCCGCGGACGTGCCGGCGGACGTCTCAGACCTGGTCGCGCAGGCGCTGGCGAAGGAGCCGGAGGCGCGGTTCGCGACGGCGGCGGCGTTCGCGAAGGCGTGCGACGTCACCCGGGCCCGGCTGGCCGGCACCGCGGACGCGCCGACGGAGGCCGTGCCGGCGCCGACCGCCGCGCTGCCGGTGACGCACCTGACGCCGCCGCGCCGCCGCTCGCGGACGGTGCTGCTCGTCTCGCTGGCGGTCGCGCTCGCGCTGCTGGTCGCGGCCGTCGCGTGGGGCGCGACCCGGCCGCCGCCGCGGCGCGAGGTGCCGCGGCTGGCCGGGCTCACCGCCGCCGTCGCGTACGGCCGGCTCGACGCGCTGGGGCTCCACCACGAGGAGCGGAAGGCGTTCAGCGACACCGTCAAGGCGGGCGTCGTGATGGACCAGGCGCCCGACCCCGGCGCGCGGGTGCGCAAGGGAGACAACGTTACGGTCACGGTCTCCGCCGGGCCGCAACCCGTGACCCTGCCGCGCGGTCTGTCCGGGCGGCCCGTCGACGACGTGGTCACCGAGCTGCGACGGCTCGGGCTGACGGTGACGAGGAGCGGCCAGGTGAGCGACCAGCCGTCCGGTACCGTGATCGCGGTCGCGCCGGCGACCGGCCTGCACCGGGGCTCCGCGGTGACCGTCACGTACTCGACCGGCCGCCCCAGCCCGGCGGGCGACGGGAAGAAGAAGCACGGGAAGGGCGAGCACGGTGACTGAGCCGGCCACGCTGCTCGGCGGGCGTTACGAGGTCGGCGCGCCCCTCGGCGAGGGCGGGATGGCCGAGGTGTACCGCGGCCGCGACACCCGGCTCGGCCGCGACGTCGCGATCAAGGTGCTGCGGTCCACGCTCGCCGGCGACCCGACGTTCCTCGCGCGGTTCCGCCGCGAGGCGCAGGCCGCCGCGTCGCTCAACCACCCGAACATCGTCAGCGTCTACGACACCGGCGACGACGACGGCGTGCCGTTCATCGTCATGGAGTACGTCGAGGGCCGGACGCTGCGGGAGGTCCTCCGCACCCAGGGCCGGATGCTCCCGCAGCGCGCGCTGGAGATCGTCGCCGACGTCTGCGCCGCGCTGGAGCACGCGCACGAGCAGGGCATCGTGCACCGCGACATCAAGCCCGCCAACGTCATGCTGAACTCGTCCGGGACCGTCAAGGTCATGGACTTCGGCATCGCCCGCGCGATCACCGCGTCCACCTCGACGATGACGCAGACGCAGCAGGTCATCGGCACCGCGCAGTACCTCTCGCCGGAGCAGGCGCGCGGCGAGCACGTCGACGCGCGCTCCGACGTGTACTCCACCGGCTGCCTGCTCTACGAGCTGCTCACCCACCAGCCGCCGTTCACCGGCGACTCGCCCGTCGCGGTCGCGTACCAGCACGTCCGCGAGGACCCGACGCTGCCCTCGACGCTGAACCCCGACGTCGAGCCGGCGATGGAGTCCGTCGTCATGAAGGCGATGGCGAAGAACCCCGGCAACCGCTACCAGACCGCCGCGGAGATGCGCGACGACCTGCTGCGCGCGGCCGCGGGCCGGCCGGTGCGCGCGACGCCGATCCTCTCCGCCGCCGACACGACGCTGCTCACGCCAGCCGCGTCGACCGCGGTGCTCGGCACGCTGCCGCCGGAACGCCGCTCCCGCCGCGGTGTCGCGTACGCCGCGCTGGCCGTCGCGACGATCCTGGTCTTCCTGGCGTCGATGTTCCTCGTCAAGGCGTTCTTCAAGAACAGCGGCAAGAGCATCGCGGTCCCGAACGTCGTCGGCATGACCGAGAAGCAGGCGCGCGCCACGCTGGCGGCGCAGGGGCTCAAGGTCGGCGACGTCGACACGAAGTTCAGTGAGCGCCCGGCCGGGACCGTCATCGACCAGGACCCGCTCGCGCGGTTCTCCGTCACCGTCGGCGACACCGTCAACCTCACCCTCTCCAAGGGCATCGAGCAGATCGCCGTGCCGGACGTCACCGGGCAGTCGCTCGAGGACGCGCGCGCGGCCCTCGAGTCGCGCGGCCTCAAGGTCGCCAAGGTGGTCGAGAAGGAACAGGCCGGCCCGCCCGGGCGGGTGCTGTCGGTCGACCCGGCGCCGGGCACGCAGCTCCCGCGCGGCGGCGGCGTCACGCTCACCGTCATCAGCGGCAGGCTCACCGTGCCGGACCTGTTCGGCAAGACGTTCGAGCAGGCGCGGCAGGAGCTCGAGGCCCTCGGCTTCAGCAACGTCGTGCGCCAGGACGTCCCCACCGACAACCCGGCCGAGGTCGGCACCGTCGTCGGCCAGAACCCCGCCAAGGGCGCGAAGGCCGGGCGCAACGACACCATCACGTTGCAGGTGGGCGAGCCCGCGCCGACGACGCCGCCCCCGACGACCCCGCCGCCCACCACCGAGCCGCCGACCGGCACCGGGTCGCCGACGCCCACCGGCCCGCTGTAGCCGGGATGCCGTCGAACGTCGACGAGCACGGCCGCCCGCACCCGCCCCTCGCGGCGGGCGAGACGGAGATGCTGCTCGGGTTCCTGGAGTTCCAGCGGGCGACGTTCGCGTGGAAGTGCGCGGGCCTCGACGCCGCGGGCCTGCGCGTCACCGTCGGCGTCTCGCCGATGACCCTCGGCGGGATGCTCAAGCACCTCGCCGTGGTCGAGGACTACTGGTGCGTGCTCCAGCTCCACGACCGGCGCATGCCGGAGCAGTGGCGCGGCGTCGACTGGGAGCACGACCCGGACTGGCCGTGGCGCTCCGCGGCCGCCGACTCCCCGGAGACGCTGCGCGCGCTGTGGCGGGAGTCGGTCGAACGCTCCCGCGCGCTGGTGGCCGAGGCCCTCGCCGACGGCGGGCTGGACCGGCCCGCCGCGCTGGCCGACGAGTACTTCCGGACCCCACCGACCCTGCGCTGGATCCTCTGCCACCTCATCGAGGAGTACGCGCGGCACAACGGCCACGCCGACCTGCTCCGCGAGGCCGCCGACGGGGAGACCGGCGAGTGAACGTCGACGTCACCGGCGAGGTGATCGAGTGGCGCGGCCCGGCGCCGTACCACTACGTGCCGGTGCCCGACGCGGAGAGCGCCGACATCAAGGCCGTCGCCGCGCAGGTGACGTACGGCTGGGGCGTGATCCCGGTGACCGCCCGGATCGGCGGCACGACGTGGACGACGTCGCTGTTCCCGAAGGACGGCCGGTACCTCGTGCCGCTGAAGGACGCCGTCCGCGCCGCCGAGGGCATCCAGCTCGGCGACGTCGTGACGATCCGGCTGACCCTGGGCGCGTAGCCGCTCGTAAGGAACGCCCTCGCCGGCCGTGTTGACGGTCGTGCGCCCGCGCCGCGGGCCGTCGAGAGGAGAGCACGTTGTCCATGCCCAGGAGCCTGCGGAAGGTGCTCGCGACCGCCTCGTCGGCCGTCGTCGTCACGGCGGTGGCGGTCACGGCCGGGGTCGTCGGGTCCGCGCCGAGCCACGCGAGCGGCCCGTTCGACCGCGCGGGGTCGACGGCGTTCCCGGCCGGCAGCGCGGGGATCTACGTGACGTTCTCCGCCCCGATGCTCGACACCAAGTACGCCGTCACCGTGCAGCAGACGAACACCTCGAACTACTCGCCGACCGGCGTCTGCACGTACTTCAACGTGCTGAAGAAGACGACCACCGGCTTCCAGGTGCAGCACAAGGAGTGCAACACCGGCGTGCCGCAGCCGCTCACCGTCGGCGTCTCGCTCGACTGGATCGCGATCCCGTACGCGTAACGCGCTAGACCCCGGCGAGGGCCGCGCGGCGGCGCTCCTCGACCTGCTCGACCAGCGGCGGCGCCTTCGCCACGGCGGAGGCGTCGCCGCACTGCGCCAGCCAGTTCGCGAGCAGCAGGTGGCCGCCCTGCGTCAGCACCGACTCCGGGTGGAACTGCACGCCCTCGACCGGCAGGTCGCGGTGCCGCAGCCCCATGATCACGCCGGAGTCGGTGCGCGCGGTGACCTCGAGCTCCGGCGGCACGCTGTCCTCGCGCACGGCCAGCGAGTGGTACCGCGTCGCCGTGAACGGGTCCGGCAGCCCGTGCAGCACGCCCACGTCCTCGTGCCGCACCTCGCTGGTCTTGCCGTGCAGCAGCTCGGGGGCGCGTTCGACCACGCCGCCGTAGGCGACGGCGATCGCCTGGTGGCCGAGGCAGACGCCGAGCAGGGGGACGGTGGCGTTGCGGACGAGGTCGATGCAGGCGCCGGCCTCCTCGGGGACACCGGGGCCGGGCGAGAGCAGCACGCCGTCGAACGCCGCCGCCTCCTCGACCGACACCGCGTCGTTGCGGCGCACGACGCACTCGGCGCCGAGCTGGCCGAGGTACTGGACCAGGTTGAAGACGAACGAGTCGTAGTTGTCGACGACGAGCACGCGGGTCACGGCGACGGCTTCTTCCGGGGCGCGGCTTTCTTCGCGGGAGCCTTCGCGGCGGCCTTGGCGGCGGCCGGCTTGCGCGGCGCGGCGGGCTTCTTCGCCGGGGCCTTGGCGGGCGCCTTGGCGGCGGCGGGCTTGCGCGCGGGCGCCTTACGCGCGGGCGGTTCGGACGCACCCGCCTCGGCCTTGGCGCGCTCCTCCTCCACGAGGACGCGGCGCAGCACCTTGCCGACCATGGTGCGCGGCAGCGACTCCCGGAACTCCACGAGCTTCGGCACCTTGTACGCCGTGAGCGACTGCGCGCAGTGCGCGATCACGTCGTCCTCGGTGAGCGTCGCGCCGGGCTGGCGGACGATGTACGCCTTGACGGTCTCGCCGCGGTAGCGGTCCGGCACGCCGGCGACGACGCAGTCGGCGACGCCCGGCAGCGCGAAGAGCACCTCCTCCACCTCGGACGGGTAGATGTTGAACCCGCCCGCGATGATCAGCTCCTTCTTGCGGTCGACGATCTCGAAGTACCCCTCCTCGTCCATCCGCGCGATGTCGCCGGTGAGGACGTAGCCGTCGGCGGTGAACGACGCGGCCGACTCCTCGTCGCGGTTCCAGTAGCCGGAGAACACCTGCGGCCCGCGGATCGCCAGCTCGCCGCTCTCGCCGATCGGCACCTCGACCGTGGGGTCGTCCTGCGACACGATCTTGCACTCGGTGCCGGGCAGCGGCATGCCGATGGTGCCGACCTTGCGCTTGCCGTAGACGGGGTTGCCGTGGGTCGACGGCGACGTCTCGGTCATGCCGTACCCCTCGACCAGCCGGCCGCCGGAGACCTTCTCGAACTGCTCCTGCGTCTCGACGGGCAGCTTCATCGCGCCGGAGATGCACGCCTTGATCGACCGCAGGTCGTGCTGGCGGACCTTCGGCGAGTCGACGATCGCCTTGTAGATCGGCGGGACGCCGGGGAACAGCGTCGGCTTGAACTCGTCGATCGCCGCGAACACCTGGTCGAGGTCGAAGCGCGGGATCAGCACGAGGGTGCCGCCGATGAGGACGGTGAGGTTCATGCAGACGGTGAGGCCGTACGCGTGGAACAGCGGCAGCACCGCCAGCGACACCTCGCGCCCCGCCTGCACGTCGGGGAGCCAGAGGCGGTTCTGGTAGGCGTTGGCGACGAGGTTGTGGTGGGTGAGCTTGGCGCCCTTGGAGAGGCCGGTCGTGCCGCCGGTGTACTGGAGCAGCGCGAGGTCGGTGCGCGGGTCGACCGGCGCCTGCCGGGCCGGCGTCTTGGCGGCGTGCAGCAGCGCGAGGAACCGCTTGGCGGTCTTCGGCACGGGGGCGGCGATGTCGGCCTTCGCCTGGCGGGCCTTGGCGACCGGGAGCTGGAGCAGCAGCCGTTGCTTGGCCGGCAGGTACTCCACGACCGACGCGACGACGACCTCGCGCACCTTGGTCCGAGAACGCACCGCGGCGACGGTGTCGTAGACCTTGTCCAGGCAGACGACGACCTCGGCGCCGCAGTCGGCGAGCTGGTGGGCCAGCTCGTGCTCGGTGTAGAGCGGGTTGTGCTCGACCACGATCGCGCCGAGGCGGAGCGCGGCGAAGAACGCGATGACGTTCTGCGGGCAGTTCGGCAGCACCAGCGCGACCCGGTCGCCCTTCGCCACGCCGAGCCCGGCGAGCGCCGTCGCGAACCGGTCGACCGCGTCCTTGAGCTCGCGGTAGGTGATCCGGGTGCCGAGGAACGCCAGCGCCGTCGTCGTCGGGAACGACGCGGCCGCGTCGTCCAGCAGCCGGGTCAGCGGCACCTCGGGGAACTCGTAGTCGCCGGGCACGTCCGGCGGGTACGACGCGAGCCAGGGCCGGTCGGCGTACGTCGGCTGCGGGGGCTTGGCGGCGCGCTTGGCGGGGGCGCGCTTCGCCGGCTTCGTCGCGGGGGTCTTCGGGGCGGGCGGCATGCCCGCGATCCTACGGAGTCGCGGTCGGGGACCCGTGCGGCACCGTGACCTGGTTGAACGGCACCCGCGGCTCGACCCACGGGAACACCACGAGGAACAGCACCGCGCACGCGGCGGCGAGCAGCAGCAGCGACCCGGCGATCTTGCCGGGGAGGCCGAACGGCAGGTGCCGCCAGATCCACACGTACACGTCAGCCCTCCAGCGCCGGCGGCAGCGAGTCGCCGGACTTCGGCAGCTTCGTGTCGAGGCGGCCGTAGACGATGATCCGCGTCCGCGCGGAGTACTTGGGGTTGCAGCTCGTCAACGTGATCGTGGCCGCGGTGGCCTTCGCACCGGCCTCGTGCGGCACCGGGTAGGTCACCTCGATCGCCGTCGGCTTCACGATCTCGGTCGAGGTGACCCGGTAGGTGTACCAGGTGTCCCGGGTCTCCACGACGATCGCGTCGCCGGCCTTCAGCTCGTCCACCCGGTTGAACGGCGCGCCGTAGGTGGTGCGGTGGCCGGAGACGACGAAGTTGCCGACCTGGCCGGGCAGCGCGGTGCCCGGGTAGTGGCCGGGGCCCCGCTTGAGGTCGCGCACCTCGACGCCCTCGACGACGACCTTCGCCCAGTCCCGGCCGAACCGCGGGATGCGCAGCACGGCGACGCCGCTGCCGATCGGGATCGGCTTGAGCAGGTCGGCCGGCTCGTCGTAGCTGCCGGCGCCGTGCCGCCACAGGTCCTCGATGGCGTTGGTCAGCTCGTGCTGGTCGCGCGCGGTCTCGAAGCCGGTGAACCACAGCTCGTACGCGACGAACAGCAGGATCACGACCCCGGCCGTGATCAGCGTCTGGCCGAGGCCGCGCAGGAACGTCGCGAGCCTCACGGCGCCACCTCCGCGTGCCGTAGCTGCACCGCGCCGTCGTACGCGGGCATCGCCAGGTCGGCGACGCGGTCGGCACGGTAGCCGAGGCCGTACGCGGCGACGAACGACCGGAACAGCTGCACCCCGCGCGACTCGTCCAGCGCGTGCGAGAGCCGGTCCGGGTCGCCGACCGCCTCGACCACGAACGGCGGCGAGTAGACGGCGCCGTGCAGCAGCAGCGTGTTGCCGACGCAGCGGACCGCCGAGGTGGCGACGATGCGCTCGCCCATGACCGAGACGGCGTCGGCGCCGCCGGCCCAGAACGCGTTGATCACCGCGAGCACGTCCTGCTCGTGCACGACCAGGTCGTCCGGCGTCGGGTTGCCGGGCCGGGTCTCGCCGGGCGCGAGCCGGGGCGCGTCGTCCAGCTCGACCCGCAGCCCCGGGCCGTGGACGGCGGTCAGGCCCACCGCCGCGCCCAGGGCGGCGTTGCCGCGGGTGAGGTCGGCGACGCGGGCGTCGCGCCCGGCGGCGGCCTCGGTGGCGACGTCGACCTCCGTACGCAGCCGCCCCGCGGTGGCGTCCAGCCCGGCGGCGCGGCGCTGCTCGGCGGCGATCAGCTCGGTGAGCCGGCCGCGCCCGGCGCTGCGCAGGTCGGTGCCGCGGGCGGTGTGCGCGCTCGCGGCGAACAGCAGCCCCGCGCCCGCCGCGACCAGCACGACGAGCGAGCGCCACACCTGGAGCCTTCCGCGTGCCCGCACCTCCGTTACGCTAGCCGACGCCCAGGCCAATGCACCGAGGAGCGACCGTGCCCAAGTCGAGGGTCCGCAAGAAGAAGACGGACGCCTACGTCCGCGACAGCGTCATCGCCGCGCCCAAGAAGCGGCAGCCGTCGCCGGCGTGGTTCGGCTTCCTCGTGCTCGGCACGATGGTCGTCGGCGTCGCCTGGCTGGTGACGTACTACGTGAGCGGCGGCACGCTGCCGATCGCCAAGCTCCAGGCGTGGAACGTCGTCATCGGCTTCCTCTGGATCGCGACCGGCTTCGCGCTGTCCACCCAGTGGCGCTGACAGCGGCGTAGTTCCACCGCTGTCATTCATCCCCAGGAGTTCTCCACAGTGTGGACAACGGGCTGACGTGCCGGTCTACGAGTTCGCCTGCCGGGCGTGCGCGGCCGTCGAGGAGCACCTGCTCCCGCTCGGCGCGGACGGCCCGGCCGAGTGCGCGGCGTGCGGGGGCGCGTTGCGGCGCAAGTTCAGCCGGGTCGCCGTGCGCTACGAGGGCTGGGGCTTCTCCGCCACGGACACCCTCGTCAACGACACCCGCGGCAAGGACTTCAAGGCGTTGCGGGAGCGCGCGGAGAAGATCTCCGACGAGTAGCGCCTACCGGCCCGCGACCTCGAAGCCGAGGGCGCGGACGACGCGGCAGACCGTCTCGCCGCGGAAGCCGAGGTAGCACTCGAACCGCACACCCGGCCGGAAGTAGCACGGGTCCGTGCACTCGGTGACCTGCACGCAGGCGCCGACGGCGCTGTCCTCGGGGACGCAGGTGTACGCGGCGTGCGCGGGGGCGGCGAGGGCGGTCGCGGTGCCGAGGGCGGCGAGGGCGAGCAGGCGGCGCATGAGGGGGCTCCTGGGGGGCGAGGGTGGGCGTGGGTGGCCGAGGGCGCCGGGCTAGCGGGAGACGCGGTCCGAGTCGACGTAGATGCTGTTGATGTACTCGCACCCGGGGTGGTCGATGCAGCGGCCCTCGACGATGACGTGCACGCGGCAGATCCGGGCGCACTCGGCGACCTGGTAGCAGACGGCGGCGTTGCCGCCGACGCAGCTCGTCTCGGCGTGCGCGGGCAGGGCGGTGGCGGCGGCGGTGACGAGCAGGGCGGCGGCGAGCAGGCGGCGCATGCGGGGGTCCTCTCGGGCGGGTGTCGCCGCACCGTTCGCCGCACCGGACCACGGCACCTGCCGCGGTCAGGCGAACCGCAGCGGCTGCCGCAACCGGAACGGCCGTCCCGCCTTCCACGCGTCCAGCGCCGCGTGGGGGGCACCGCGCCGCCGGTACAGGTACTCGATCTGCTCCGGCGGGCGGGCATGATCTGCTGCCAGGCAGCCCGGGATACGCTCACTGCTCTCGTCTCCGTCGTACCGTGCGAGCGCATAACGCCCGAACAGCACTACCGAACGCGCGCCCGGAAGAGCGGCGCTGGGGACGACGAGGCCGCGCTCGCCGGCGCCGCGCAACCGATCCGCGAGGTCCTGGCAGTCCGAGTAGTCGTCATCCGCGACGAGTCGCTCCGGGGCCAGTCCGAATCGCCTCGCGTCGTCGAAGCCGATGTGCACAGGCGGTCGAGGTCGACCTGGAGGACCCAGAGCCGCTCGGCGACATGCTCGGCCGCGACGGTTGGGCACCACCGGCGGAACTCGGCCCATGCGCCGAGTGGATGATCGGACAGGTACTGCGTCGGTGGATCGCCTACGCGGTTGAAGCGCCCGTCACGACCTGACGGGAGCGCTCGCAGTGGGGTGACGTAATCGGCGTAGCGATAACAGGCCGTCCGCACCGGTCACGACGCAACCTGCGACCGGCCGCGCGCCGCGAGGCCGACGAGCCGCGGCACCGCTCGCTCCTCCCCGAGGAGCGATAGCGGCGGCGCCTTCAACTCCGGGTGCGGCGTACGCAGCCACGCGACCACCCCCCGCGCGGTCAGCACGTGGCGGAGCTGATTCACGACTTGGGCGAGGGTCCGCGCGCGCAACATCTCCTCCGTCTCGTTCCAGACGTCGCGCTTGTCGACGAGCCATCGGCGAACCGTCCCGGGGCTCACCTCGAGAAGTTTCGCGAGCCCGACCTGGTTCGTGTGCATCACCCGCATCAGGTCATCGACAACCTCGCGGAGTGGACGTAGATCCGAAACCCCCTGGTTCTCGCGCAGGCGTTCCAGGGACTGACGCATCGTCTCCAGACCAAGCCTTAACGAGGCCGGGGTGTCCGAAGGGCGCGGCCGGAACGATGTCTCCACCTCGAGCGCGGCACCGAGGAGGTGGTTCACCGCGAACGGATCGGCTTCCCTCAGGTCGAGCGCGCGCACCGCGTCGACCACTGCCTCGGCATCCGCCACCACGTCGGCCGCGGGATCGCCGTCATCGAGGCGGTCCGCGACGGCCTCGATGCGGGCGATGACGTCGTCCAGCGGCATGATCACCACGACGTTCTCGACGGGCGCACTCACCGGGTTGAGCCTCCGATCGACAAGACGATCATCCTACGCGCCCGCTCCACCACGCCGTAGGCGCGGCTAGAGGTCGTCCGGGACGTAGTCGGGGATCTCCGGGACCACGGTGAACGCCATCGCCTCGCCGCAGTGCCGCGGCGGCTTGTCCGAGCCGCGCCGCAGCAGCACGAGCTGGGTGCCGCACTCCCGGCACGCGTAGACGGGCACGCCCTCCGGCTCGACCACGTCGACCGGCTCGTACGACTTGGCGCCGACCTGCAACGGCCGCATCGACGCGAGCCCCCACCGCCACACCAGCGTGGCGATGAGCAGGCCGACGGCGGCGCGGGCGCCCCAGGAGACGCCGCCGGCGTAGCGCAGCACGAGCAGGACGACGACGGCCGCGAGCAGCAGCCAGGTGCCGAGCCGGCGGGACGGCACGGTCAGAGCAGCTCGAGGATGGTCGCGTTGGCCATGCCGCCGCCCTCGCACATGGTCTGCAGGCCGTAGCGGATGCCGTTGTCGGCCATGTGGTGGACCAGCGTCGTCATCAGCCGGGCGCCGGAGCCGCCGAGCGGGTGGCCGAGCGCGATGGCGCCGCCGTTGGGGTTGACGGTCTTCAGGTCGGCGCCGGTCTCGGCCTGCCAGGCGAGGACGACGGTGGCGAACGCCTCGTTGATCTCGACGGCGCCGATCTCGTCCAGCGTGAGGCCGGAGCGCTTCAGCGCCTTCGCGGTGGCCGGGATGGGGCCGGTGAGCATGGTGACCGGGTCGACGCCGGCGAGGGCGGCGGTGTGGAAGCGCGCGATCGGGCGCAGCCCGAGCTCACGCGCCTTCTCGCTCGTGGTGACGAGCAGCGCGGCGGCGCCGTCGCTGATCTGGGAGGAGTTGGCGGCGGTGACGATGCCGTCCTCCCGGAACGCCGGCTTCAACGCCCCCAGCGTCTCGAGCGTGCCGCCGCGGCGGACCCCCTCGTCGGTGGCGAACTCGCCGACCGGCACGATCTGCCCGGCGAACCGCCCCTCGTCGATGGCGGCGGCGGCCTTGGCGTGCGACTCCAGCGCGACCTCGTCGACCTGCTGCCGGGTGAGGTGCCACCGCTGCGCGATCAGCTCGGCGGAGATGCCCTGGGGGACGAGGCCGTTGTCGTAGCGGGCCATCATCCGCGGTCCGAACGGGATGCCCGGGCCCTGCGTGATCGTCACCAGCATCGGCACGCGGGTCATGCACTCGACGCCGCCCGCGACGACGACGTCGTAGTGGCCGGCGATCACGCCGGCGGCGGCGAAGTGGACGGCCTGCTGCGACGAGCCGCACTGCCGGTCGATGGTCACGCCGACGACGTCCTCGGGCCAGCCGGCGGCCAGCGCGGCGTTGCGGCCGACGTTGGCGGCCTGCTCGCCGGTCTGCGACACGCAGCCCCAGATGACGTCCTCGACCAGCGCGGGGTCGACGCCGCTGCGCTCCACCAGCGCGGTCAGCACGTGCGCCGACAGGTCGACCGGGTGCCAGTCCTTGAGCGCGCCGTTGCGCTTGCCGACCGGCGTGCGCACCGCCTCGCAGATCACCGCGTCTCTCATGGACGCATGGTACGGGCCGGACCGGCTATCGTCCCCGTCGAGGATTGCCCGGAACGCCCCGCTAGCGGAGGTAGGCCCGATGAGGCTGCGCACGGCACTCACGACCGGCGCGGCGGCGTTGCTCGCCGTCGCCACGTACGCCACCCCGGCCACGGCCGGCAACAACTTCACCATCAGCGTCAACCCCACGACGGTGCACCTCGAGGACCAGTTCACGGTCACCGGCACGTCGAGCTGCGCCAACTCGGCGTACACCGTGACGTTCTCGTTCACCAACCAGGACGAGGACCCGGACACGCTCACCGTCAACGGCACCACCGACGGCTCGGGCGGCTTCACGCAGCAGGTCACCGTCCCCAACGACGCGCTGCCGGAGTCCGACACCGACCCGAGCGTCCAGGCGTCGATCGCGTCCTGCAACGGCGCCGGCTCGGCGACCAGCAACCAGGTCACCATGGCGATCGAGTACGCCGAGGGCGTGCTGGCGACCGACAAGACCTCCGGCCAGGCGGGCACCGACGTCCACGTGTCCGGCACCAACTGCCTCGGCGACAACACGTTCGCGGCGTTCGTCGACTCGCTGGACCCGGAGGAGGCGAACGGCTTCGAGGTCGAGGTCGAGCTCGACGGCGAGGCGAACACGTTCGAGGGCGACTTCACGATCCCGAACGTCCCGCCGGGCCAGTGGTACTTCGTCGCGTTCTGCGACGGCACCGTCTACAACAACGTCGCGTTCACCGTGATCGCGACCCCGGGCGCCTCGCCCACCCCGCCGCCCCCGGCCCCGACGCCGACCACGCCGCCGCCGCCGGCCACCCCCGTCACCGCCCCGGCGCACTTCACCGGGTGATCCACCGGAACGTCACGTGGAGGGCCGTCGCAGCCGCGGCGGCCCTCTGCGCTTCCCTGGGGTGCAGCGGCGGCGCCGCCCGCCCGGCCGCCCCGCGGCCGCCGACCGCGGACGAGGTGCGCGCGGCCGCGGCCGGCTACCTCGCCGCGACCCGTTCCGAGGTCGCCAGCCTGATGGTCGAGGACGGCCACGTCGGCCTCTACGTGCGCGGCGTGCCCGCCTGGTCGCTCGACACCTACGTCACCCAGCTCCCGCTCGCGGTCGAGACCGCGCGGGCGATCCTGCTGCGGTGGCCGGCGCTCGGCGACGTCGACGTGTGCGGCGACGCGCCGTGGCTGCCGCACGCCGCGGGCGTGACGTTCGTGCCGGGGTCGCGGGTGCAGCTCTTCCGCGACCGGCTCACCGACCTGCCGGCGCGGGTGACGACGCCGGGCCAGGTGCTGCGCGAGGGGCTGCGGGTCACCGGCCCGAACGGCGCCCACCCGGTGGAGTACTTCCTCGACGCCCGCATCCGCACCGGCTCGGCCGCCTACAAGGAGGCGTACGCCGGCGGCTAGCGCAGGATGCGGACGGGCGTGCCGAGCGGGAGCAGCTTGGCCAGGTAGGTGATGTCCGCGTTGCGCATCCGGATGCAGCCGTGGCTGACGTCGCTGCCGATCTTCGACTCGTCGTTGGTGCCGTGGATGCCGATGACGCCGTCGCCGCCGCCGAACGTCGTGAGCACGTTGGAGAAGCCGGACAGCCCGTAGGCGTACGGGCCGTAGACGCCGCCCGCGTTGGTCGGGATGAGCAGCTCCTTGAGGTAGAACGTGCCACCCGGCGTCGGCGTGGACCGGGTGCCGATCGCGACGGGGAACTCCTTGCGCAGCACGCCGTTGTCGTAGAGCCGCAGCCGGTGCTCGGCGCGCAGCACGTCGAGCCGGTACGGCACGCCGACGACCGTGACGTCCGTGGCGCGCACCCAGCCGCTGGAGCCGTTCGGGCGGACCGGGAGGAACACCTGGAGCCAGGTGCCGGTCGGCTGCCCCCGGAGCAGGAACGTCAGCGGCGCGCCGGACGGCTGCGGGTTGGCGAGCGTGCGCGCCACCGGCCCGCCCGCACCGGCGTGCACCTCGACCGACGGCTTGGTGGCGGTGGCGGCGTACGCCGGGAACGTCGGCGCGAACGACCCCTTCGGCGGCCGCCAGCCGCGCGGGGTCGCGGTCGCCGACGGGGTGCCGGACGACGGCGGCGTGGGGGCCGCGCCCTGGCCGCCGGAGGGCGCGCAGGCGGTCGCCAGGACGGTCAGGGCGATCGTGGCGAAACCCGCACGGAGCATGATCATGGATGCTACCTTCGGCGGAACCGACAAGAACGGGGAATTCGTCATGCGGGTTCGCTCCCTCCTCCTCGCCAGCGCGTCCGTCGCGCTGGTCCTGACGACGACGGGGACGGTCCCGGCGTACGCCGCCGGCGAGTTCACGATCACGGTCGACCCGGACAGCGCGCACCCGGCCGAGCACACGACGGTCACCGGCGACGCGACCGACCCGACCTGCGCCGACGACGGCGTCGCGGTCACGCTCACCTACACCAAGCCGAACGGCTCGACCGGAGCCGTGACCGTCAACACCACGACCGACGCCGAGGGCCACTTCACCGCCGACCTCACCGTCCCGGACAACGCGGTGGCGGGCGGGGACGCGCAGGTCACCGCCGTCATCGCCGACTGCACGCCGCCCGCCGGCGAGACGGTCTCGCGGTCGAGCGAGCCGGTGCCGTTCGAGGTGCTCGCCTACGAGGGCACGTTCACGATCAGCAAGACGACCGGCAAGCCGGGCGAGAAGGTGACGTTCTCCGGCACCAACTGCTGGGGCGGCGACGTCGTCGTCTTCTTCGGCGACGACGACTCGATCGACGTCACGCTGAACTCCGACAAGACGTTCTCCGGCACCTACACGCTGCCGGACGCCCCCGGCGGGACGTACGAGTTCGGCGCCGCCTGCCCGGGCACCGACTTCGAGTCGAAGGCGTTCGTGCTGGTCAACCCGAAGAAGGTGCCGCCGACCGCGCCGAAGCCGCCGGCCGCGCGCGGCGTGAGGGGCCGGGCGCACTTCACCGGATGAGCGAGGGCCGCGTCAGGTACGCGGTCCGCCCCTGGCTGGTCACCGTGCTCGCCGTCGCGGCGGGCGGTGCCGTCGCGCTCGCCGCGGACCGGTCGCTGGGGCAGGGCCGGCTGCTGTTCGCGATCGCGGCGGTGGCCGCCGGCGGCGAGGCGGCGCGGTCCCTGGTGCTCCGCCCGACGCTGGCCGCCGACGCGGCGGGCGTGATGGTCGCGACCGGCCTGCGCCGGCAGTGGTTCACCTGGGCGGAGGTCGAGGCGGTCCGCACGCTGCGCCCGCCGTCCGGCGGCGGCCGGGCCCGCCGCAGCGCGAACGCCCTCGAGCTCGACCTGGGCGACCGCCTCGTCGTGGTGCCGGCCTACCGGCTCGGCGCGCCGCCCGACGAGGTCGTGGCCACGCTGACCGCGCTCGCCAGCGGCGCCCCCAGCGACCCCGCCTGAACCGGCGCGTCGCGCAGCGCGGCCGTCCGCACCGCGATCACCACCAGCAGCAGCACCACCACGGCCGCCACCGCGGCCGCGTGCAGCACGTCGCGGCGTGGCCCGTCGAGGTGGGCGAACGCGTAGGTCAGCGCCCCGCCGACGAGCAGCCCGCCGATGTGCGCCCGCCAGTCGATCGACGGCACGACGAAGCTGAACACCAGGTTGAACCCGATGACCCCCACGATCTGCGACGTGTCTGCGCGCAGCCGCCGCGCAATGACGAAGTACGCGCCGAACAGGCCGTACACCGCGCCCGACGCGCCCGCGCCGAGCACGTTCCGCGGCGAGAGCAGGTACGACAGCATCGAGCCGCCGAGCGCCGAGGCGAGGTACATCGCGACGAAGCGCGACCGGCCCAGCGTGCGCTCGACCTGGCTGCCGAGCATGTACAGCGCGTACATGTTCAGCGCCAGGTGGATCGGCCCGTAGTGCAGGAACGCCGCCGTCACCAAGCGGTAGTACTCGCCGTGCGCGACGCTGGTCGGGCTCATCGCGAACCGGCCGGCCGCGACGTTCTCCCCGACCTGGAGCTCGTAGAGGAAGCCGAGGACGTTCAGCGCGATCAGCACGCGGGTCACGGTCGCGTCGGCGACCGCCCGGCCGCCGAACGTCGTCCGCGCCGGCCGGACGCTGCGCCGGCCCTCGCGGACGCAGTCCGGGCACTGGAAGCCGACCGCCGCCTCGACCATGCACTCCGGGCAGATCGGGCGGTCGCACCGCGTGCAGCGGACGTACGTCTCCCGGCCGGCGTGGCGGTAGCAGACCGGTGCCGCGGTGGGCTCGCTCACCTGCGGGCTACGCGTCCCGCCGCTCGATGACGACCGACTCCAGCACGATGTCCTTCGTCGGGCGGTCCATCTGGCCGGTCTCCGCCTCGGCGATCGCGTCGACGACGTCGGTGCCCTGCGTGACCTCGCCGAAGATCGTGTGCTTGCCGGTGAGCCACGTCGTCGGCGCGACCGTGATGAAGAACTGCGAGCCGTTGGTGCCGGGGCCGGCGTTGGCCATCGCGAGCAGGTACGGCTTGGTGAACGCGAGCTCCGGGTGGATCTCGTCGCCGAAGCGGTAGCCCGGGCCGCCGGTGCCGCGGCCGAGCGGGTCGCCGCCCTGGATCATGAAGCCGCTGATCACCCGGTGGAAGACCGTGCCGTCGTAGAGCTTCTTCGCCTCGGTCTTGCCGGTGCGCGGGTCCGTCCACTCCTTCGTGCCCTCCGCCAGCTCGACGAAGTTGCTCACGGTCTTGGGCGCGTGGTCGGGGAACAGCTTGACCTCGATGGTGCCCATGTTCGTGTTCAGCACGGCGAAGGTGTCCTGGGCCACGTGTCGCTCCTCGCGGGTCGGCGGGTCTGCCCGGCATCCTCGCACGGGCGCCACGGGCGGCGCGCGTCGCGGTTTCCGTGCGGGCCCTGGCGGGCATCGTTCCGTGAGAACGCCGCGACCATCCACGTCCAGGAGCCGCACCATGCCGACCATCTCGCGCACCAACGCCCGCGACCAGGTCGCGCCCGCCCTCGCGAAGGCGCAGGACACCCTGACCGACACCGTCCTGCCCGCCGTGCGCGACGCGCTGGCGCTCGCCCGCGACAAGGGCGCCGACCTGCTCGACAGCGACGCCGCCCTCGAGGCGAAGCGGCGCTCGGTCGCGGTCGTCAAGGCCGCGCGGGGCGAGACGTTCGTGGCGCCGGCCGCCCGCCGCTGGCGGTTCGGGCTCGGCATGATCGCGATCGGCGGCGGCATCGGCTTCGCCATCGCCTGGGTCGCGAAGAAGCTGGCGGCGCCGGTCGAGTCCTACACCACCGGCACGCTCCCGGTGCCGTCCGGCACCGACGGCGGGCTGACGACGTTCGACGGCACGGCCGCCTCCGACGGCGCGGCGCCGGCCGGCACCGCGATCGAGGACATCGACCTCACGGCGGGCCAGCCCACCAACACCTGAGGCACCGACACCTGAGGCCGCGCGCCCGGGGGGCGCGGCGGCCTCACGGTGGAGACGACGCGACTCGAACGCGCAACCCCCGCCTTGCAAAGGCGGTGCTCTGCCAGTTGAGCTACGTCCCCCGGGTGGCGGACCTACGGCGCGTCGGGCGCCGCCGTCGCCTCGGACCAGAGGTCCTGCTCGTCCTTCTTCGCCTTCGCCTTCTTCGCCGCGAACGCGCCGCCGATCGCGGCCGCGACCAACAGCAGCTTCGTCTTCTTCGCCACGTACGCCTCCTGCGGTAGCACCGGGAGCCCCGACCGTACAGCAGGTGCCGCGACGCGCGACGGCCCGGCCGCGCGCTTCGGGTGCGGGCCGGGCCGTCGGTGGCGCGGGTGCTACGCGGCGCAGGCCGCGTACTCGGCGGTCTCCGACTGCACGTTCGCCAGGGTGGCCGGGGTGAGCGGGTCGAAGCCGGTGACGCAGCCCAGCTCGGCGATCGTGACCGCGATGGTCCAGTCGACCATGCAGTTCGCGTAGGCGGGTGCGCGGATCTCCTCGATCGAGATGTAGCCCGGGCACGGCGCGGCGGCCGCGTGGGCGGCGGGGGCGGCCGAGCCGAGGAACGACGTGGCGACGGCGGCGGCGAGCCCGAGACGGGCGAGGGTGCGGGACATCGTTGTCTCCTGCTGGGTGTAGGGGTTGGGTACCGCCGCGCATCGTAACCGTGGAATACCCCTGGGGGGTACCCTGGTTGGGACGACCAGGAGGTGCGGGATGCACGGGTACACGGCCGGCAAGGACGACCTGCTCAAGCGGCTCCGCCGCGTCGAGGGGCAGGTGCGCGGCGTCGCGCGGATGGTGGACGAGGACGCGTACTGCATCGACGTCCTCACCCAGATCTCCGCCGCCACGAAGGCGCTGGAGAGCGTCGCGCTCGGCCTCCTCGAGGACCACCTGCACCACTGCGTCGCGGCGGCGGTCGCCGCCGGCGGCGACGAGGCGAACCAGAAGATCACCGAGGCCACGGCGGCGGTACGCCGCCTGGTCCGGTCGTGACCCGGAGGACGACGTGACCACCAGGACGTACACCGTCGAGGGCATGAGCTGCCAGCACTGCGTCGACGCGATCACCGGCGAGGTGCGCGGCGTCGCGGGCGTCGCCGGCGTCCAGGTCGACCTCGCGACGGGGACGGTGCGGGTCGACGGCGACGCCGACGACGCGGCCGTCCGCGCGGCGATCGACGAGGCCGGCTACACGGTGGCGGGCTGACCCGTGGCGACCACGACCGACGTCTCGCTCGCGGTCGGCGGCATGACGTGCGCGTCGTGCGCCGCCCGGATCGAGAAGAGGCTGAACAAGCTCGACGGCGTCACCGCGACCGTCAACTACGCGACCGAGACGGCGACCGTCACCTACGACCCCGCCCGCGTCAGCACCGGCGACCTCGTCGCGACCGTCGCGGCCACCGGCTACACCGCGGCGTTGCCGTCGGCGGGGGACGCCGCCCAGGAACGCGACCCGGTGCGGGCGCGGCTGCTCGTGTCGGCGGCGTTGACGCTGCCGCTCGTGCTGTCGATGGCGTTCATGGTGCCGGCGGTCGTGGCGGTGCTGCTCGCGACGCCGGTCGTGACGTGGGGGGCGTGGCCGTTCCACCGGGCCGCGCTCGCGAACCTGCGGCACGGCGCCGCGACCATGGACACGTTGATCTCCGTCGGCGTCACCGCCGCCTACGGCTGGTCGCTGTGGGCGCTCGCCGCCGGCGGCCACCTGTACGTCGAGGTCGCGGCGGGCGTGACGACGTTGATCCTGCTGGGGCGGTTCTTCGAGGCGCGGGCCAAGCGGCGTTCCGGCGCCGCGCTCCGCGCGCTGCTCGAGCTCGGCGCCAAGGACGTCGCGGTGCTGCGCGACGGCGTCGAGACGCGGGTGCCGGTGTCGGCGCTCGCGGTGGGCGAGGAGTTCGTCGTCCGGCCCGGCGAGAAGGTCGCCACCGACGGCGTCGTCGTCTCCGGCACGTCCGCGATCGACGCATCGCTGCTCACCGGCGAGTCGGTGCCGGTCGAGGTCGGCCCCGGCGACGGCGTCACCGGCGCCACCGTCAACGCCGGCGGCCGGCTCGTCGTGCGCGCCACCCGCGTCGGCAACGACACCGCGCTCGCGCAGATCGCCCGCCTCGTCACCGCCGCGCAGTCCGGCAAGGCGCCGGTGCAGCGGCTCGCCGACCGCGTGTCGGCCGTGTTCGTGCCGGTCGTCATCGTGCTCGCGCTGCTCACGCTCGGCGGCTGGCTGCTCGCCGGCGCCGGGGCCGAGCGGGCGTTCGAGGCGGCCGTCGCCGTGCTGATTATCGCCTGCCCGTGCGCGCTCGGGCTGGCCACGCCGACCGCGCTGCTCGTCGGCACCGGCCGCGGCGCGCAGCTCGGCGTCCTCATCAAGGGCCCCGAGGTGCTCGAGTCCACGCGGCGCGTCGACACCGTCGTGCTCGACAAGACCGGCACCGTCACCAGCGGCCGGATGACGCTGGTCGACGTCGTCGGCGACCCGGCGGCGTTACGGCTCGCCGGTGCCGTCGAGAACGCCTCTGAGCACCCCATCGCCCGCGCCGTCGCGGCCGCCGCGCCGAAGCCGTTGCCGGAGGTCGAGTCGTTCGCGAACGCCCCCGGCCTCGGCGTCACCGGCGTGGTCGAGGGCCACGCGGTGTTCGCCGGGCGCGAGTCGTTGCTGCGCGAGTGGGGCCTCGCCGTGCCGGCCGAGCTCGCCGCCGCGCGCGAGGCCGCCGAGGCGGCCGGGCGGACGCCGGTGTTCGCCGGGTGGGACGGCGCCGTACGCGCCGTGCTCGTCGTCGCCGACCAGCCGAAGGAGTCCAGCCGCGACGCCGTGGCGGCGTTGCGCCGGCTCGGCCTGCGGCCCGTGCTGCTCACCGGCGACAACGAGCGCACCGCGCGCGCCGTCGCCGCCGCCGTCGGCATCGACGACGTCGTCGCCGAGGTGCTGCCCGCCGACAAGGTCGACGTCGTCAAGCGGCTCCAGGACGAGGGCCGCGTCGTCGCCATGGTCGGCGACGGCGTCAACGACGCCGCCGCGCTCGCCCAGGCCGACCTGGGGCTCGCGATGGGCACCGGCACCGACGCCGCGATCGAGGCGAGCGACCTCACGCTGGTCAGCGGCGACCTGCGCGCCGCCGCGACCGCGATCCGGCTGTCCCGGCGCACGCTCGGCACGATCAAGGGGAACCTGTTCTGGGCGTTCGCCTACAACGTCGCCGCGATCCCGCTCGCCGCCGCCGGCCTGCTGAACCCGCTCGTCGCGGGCGCGGCGATGGCGTTCTCCTCGGTGTTCGTCGTCACGAACTCGCTGCGGCTGCGCCGGTTCCGCTAGCGCGGCGTAAGGAACGCCGCGCCCGGACGTGCAGTGGTCGGGTGCCCCGCGCGCGCCCGCCCCCGCCCGGCTTTCCCGCGTCATGCCGGCCGGTCGGTAAAATGCGCTCCGAAATCATTTCTCGACGTCTAAATCGGCACTTGCCGAATTGGCGAAGACGGTTAGGGTGCGTTTTGTCCCCTACCGAAAGGGCCCGTCCCTTTCGACACCCAGCCGAGGAGGCAACCATGCGTTGTCGTTCGTTGCTCGTGCCCGCCGTCGCGGGTGCGCTGCTGGCAGGGGGTGTCCCGGCGCACGCCGACGACGCCCCGCTGTGCAGCGGCTTCCCGCGCTTCCCGCAGTACTACGCCTGTGTCGTGCAGTGGAACCCCGAGCTGCTGGTGCCGGACGTGACGTTCGGCCCGAACGACGTCTTCTGCGTCGACGAGTCGCAGCCGAACTCCTGCGTCCTGGTGCCCGGCGTGCCTTCCGTGAGCCAGTCGCACGACCCGGTGCTCGTCGTCTACTGGAACGACATCTGCCTGTGGGTCTGGGCCGACGGCAAGCCCCCGGCGCGCACCAACGGCGCGCTCGACAACACCGACCCCGACTCGGGCAACCCGCGCATGCCGATCTGCGCCGCGCCCACGTCCGCCAACGGCTGAGGAGGAGACCGACATGCGAGTCCGCACCCTGCGTGCCGCCGTCACGACGGCGGTCGCCGCCGGCACGGTCGGCGCGAGCCTGTTCGCCACCCCGCCCGCCTCGGCGGAGGTCCAGTGCACCGGGTCGGCGTCGAACCCCGCCACCCGGTTCTGCCTCGTGAGCGTCGAGACCGACAACGCGATCCCGGTCTTCACGGTCACCGACATCGTGAAGATCGAGTCGTTCTGCCTGCTCAACGCGTGCACGACGCCGCAGTACTTCGAGGCGCCGTTGCTGGACCTGAACCCGGGCACCGTCGTGTCCGTGTGGTGGAACAACACCTGCCTCACGATCAACGGCAACGTCGGGTTCTGGACCGACCCGCAGCCGAAGACGTCGCCGCAGGTCTGCCCGGCGCACTGACGGCCGACGCGACGGCCCGCCCTCCGGGGCGGGCCGTTCGTCTCGTCTGCCAGGATCTCGGACATCCCGTACCGACCGAGTGGAAAGGCACCCCTATGATCCGCCGCTGCCTGCTCGCCGGCGCCGTCGCGCTCAGCGCGTTCGCCGCCCAGCCCGCCCATGCCATGGACTGCACGCCCGTGGCGGCCGACGTCTGCGCGACCGTCGCCTTCGCCTGCTCGCGGCTGGAGTACCACCGCATCTACGAGTGCGACTTCCAGTAGCCCCGTGACGTCGAGAGCCCCAGGCCGCTAGGCGCTTGGGGCTCTCGTACGGTGGGCCTGGGAGGACTTGAACCTCCGGCCTCATCCTTATCAGGGATGCGCTCTAACCAGCTGAGCTACAGGCCCGCGTCGCGGAGGGGAGAGTACCTCAGTCCGGCTACTCCCGCTCCGCCAAGGTGACCTCGATGCCGCCGACGATGTCGCCGCAGAGGTTGTAGAGGAACGCCCCCAGCGTGCTGATCGCGGTGATGATGACGACGTTGATCAGGCCGATGACGGCGGCGCCGCCGATGATCCGCCCGGACGAGAACGTCACGTCGTAGCCGCCGGTCGCGGTGCCGCCGGAGTTGGCCTGGGTGAGGTCGCGGACGAACTGGTTGACCGAGTCGAAGACGCCCAGCGCGTCGAGCGCGTAGTACAGCGCGGCGACCGCGACGACGAACACGACGAGCAGGCAGAGCGAGAACAGCAGCGAGAACTTCAGCACCGACCACGGGTCGACGCGGCGCACCACGAGGCGGGCCCGGCGCGGCTTGCCGGTGCGCAGCGGCTTGGCCGGCGTCGCCGTCGCCGGCGGGGTGGCGGCCGCCGGGGTCGGAGTCGGGGTGGCCGGCGGCGGAGTGGGGACGGCGGGGCGTGGCGGCGGCTCCGGGTCGCGGCGCGGCGGCTCGAACGCCTGCGTGGTCGCGGCGGCCGCCGCGGCCGACAGCTCGGCGCCCGCGCTCGGGCCGGGGGTGGGCGTGGCCGGAGCGGGCGTGGCCGGCGGCGCCGGTGTGGGCGCGGCCGGAGCGGGCGCGGCCGGCGGAGGTGCGGCCGGAGCGGGCGCGGGCGGGGACGGCGGGGCGGCGGGCGGCGGGGCGGCGGGCGGCGGCGCCGGCGGGTCGCCGTACGCGGGGCCGGAGCCGGGGCCGGAGGAGCCGCCGTACGGCGTGCCGCCCGGTCCGTCCGTCGTCACGCGCCGGCCCCTTCCTGGTCGTCGTTCGCCTCGGCGTTGCGGGCGACGGCGACGACGGTAGCGCCCGCGTCGAGGTTGATGAGCTTGACGCCCATCGTGGCGCGGGACAGGTGCCGCAACGGCTTGACCGGCATGCGGATGACGACGCCGTTGGAGGTGATGGCGAACAGCTCGTCCTCCGGCTGCACGACCAGCGCGCCGACGAGCTGGCCGCGCTTGGCGACGATGCGCGCGGTGAGCACGCCCTTGCCGCCGCGGCCCTGCGTCGGGTACTCGTCCAGCCGGGTCTTCTTGCCGAACCCGCCGTCGGTGACGACGAGCAGCGCGCCGCCCTCGCGGACGACCTGCATGGACAGCAGCTCGTCGCCGTCGTTGAGGCGCATGCCGATGACGCCGGAGGTGGCGCGGCCCATCGGCCGCAGCGCCTCGTCGTTGGCGGTGAACCGGATCGACTGCGCCTGCCGGCTGACGAGGATCAGGTCGTCGTCGGAGGAGATCAGCGACGCGGCGATCAGCTCGTCGTCCTCGCGGAGGTTGACCGCGATGAGGCCGCCGGAGCGGTTCGAGTCGAACTCCCGCAACGCCGTCTTCTTGACGATGCCGCGCTTGGTCGCCAGCACGAGGTACGGCGCGACGCCGTAGTCCTTGATGTCGATGACCTGGGCGATCTTCTCGTCCGGCTGGAACGCCAGGATGTTCGCGACGTGCTGGCCGCGCGCGGTGCGCGCCTGCTCGGGCAGCTCGTGCGCCTTGGCGCGGTAGACGCGGCCCTTGTTCGTGAAGAACAGGATCCAGTGGTGCGTCGTCGTCACGAAGAAGTGCTCGACGATGTCGTCCTCGCGCAGCGCCGCACCCTGCACGCCGCGGCCGCCGCGGCGTTGCTGGCGGTAGACGTCGGTCTTGGTGCGCTTCGCGTAGCCGCCGCGGGTGACGGTGACCACGACGTCCTCCTGCGCGATGAGGTCCTCGTCGGAGAGGTCTCCCTCGGCCGGCATCAGCCGGGTACGGCGGTCGTTGCCGTACTTGTCGGCGATCTCGGCGAGCTCGGTCTTGACGATGGAACGCTGCCGCGGCTCGCTGGCGAGGATGTCGCGCAGGTCCTCGATCTCGCGTTCGCGCTCGGTCAGCTCGTCGATGATCCGCTGGCGTTCCAGCGCGGCGAGGCGACGGAGCTGCATGTCCAGGATCGCGACGGCCTGGATCTCGTCGATGTCGAGCAGCTCCATCAGACCGCTGCGCGCGGCCTCCGCCGACTCGCTGCCGCGGATCAGCGCGATCACCGCGTCGAGCTGGTCGAGCGCCTTGGCGAGTCCGCGCAGGATGTGGGCGCGTTCCTCGGCCTTGCGGAGCTGGTAGCGGGTGCGCCGCTGGATGACCTCGATCTGGTGGGCGACGTAGTGCGTGACGAACTCGTCCAGCCGCAGCGTGCGCGGCACGCCGTCGACGATCGCCAGCATGTTCGCGCCGAACGTGTCCTGGAGCTGGGTGTGCTTGTACAGGTTGTTGAGGACGACCTTCGCGACGGCGTCGCGCTTGAGCACGATGACCAGCCGCTGACCGGTGCGGGCGCTCGACTCGTCCTTCACGTCGGCGATGCCGCTGATCTTGCCTTCCTTGACCAGGTCGGCGATCTTCTCCGCGAGGTTGTCGGGGTTGACCTGGTATGGCAGCTCGGTGACGACGAGGATGGTCCGCCCCTTGCGGTCCTCGTCCACCTCGACCACCGCGCGCATGCGGATCGAGCCGCGGCCGGTGCGGTAGGCGTCCTCGATGCCCTGGCGGCCGACGATGATGCCGGCGGTCGGGAAGTCCGGCCCCTTGATGCGCTCCAGCAACGCATCGAGCAGCTCCTCGCTCGTCGCGTCCGGGTGGTCCAGCGCCCACTCGACGCCGGCCGCGACCTCGCGCAGGTTGTGCGGCGGGATGCTCGTCGCCATGCCGACCGCGATGCCGGCGGCGCCGTTCACCAGCAGGTTGGGGATACGGCTGGGGAGGACGACCGGCTCCTGCGAGCGGCCGTCGTAGTTGGGGACGAAGTCGACCGTCTCCTGGTCGATCTCCCGCAGCATCTCCATCGCCAACGGCGCCAGCCGGGCCTCGGTGTACCGCATAGCTGCGGCCGGGTCGTTGCCGGGGGAGCCGAAGTTGCCGTTGCCGTCGATCAACGGCGCGCGCATCGACCACGGCTGCGCGAGGCGGACGAGGGTGTCGTAGATCGCGGTGTCGCCGTGCGGGTGGTAGTTGCCCATGACGTCGCCGACGACGCGGGCGCACTTCACGTAGCCGCGGTCCGGCCGGTAGCCGCCGTCGTACATCGCGTAGAGGACGCGGCGGTGCACCGGCTTGAGGCCGTCGCGGACCTCGGGCAGCGCGCGCGACACGATGACCGACATCGCGTAGTCGATGAAGCTGCGCTGCATCTCGACCTCGATGCCCACGAGCTCGATGCGGTCGTGATCCGGCGTGTCGGTCGGTGGAACGTCGACCACGGAGGTCCCTTCGGTCTGCTTACGGAGGAACTACGGCAGGCGGGTCAGATGTCGAGGAAGCGGACGTCCTTGGCGTTGCGCATGATGAACTTCCGGCGCTCCTCGACGTCCTCGCCCATGAGCACGCTGAACAGCTCGTCGGCGAGCGCGGCGTCGTCGAGGGTGACGAGCTTGAGGACCCGCTTGGCCGGGTCCATCGTGGTGTCCCAGAGCTCCTCGGCGTTCATCTCGCCGAGGCCCTTGAAGCGCTGGATGCCGTCGTCCTTGTTGATCTTCCGGCCGGCGGCGAGACCGGCCTCCATGAACACGTCGCGCTCGCGGTCGGAGTACGCGTACTCCGGCAGCTCGCGGGTCCACTTGAGCTTGTAGAGCGGCGGCTTGGCCAGGTAGACGTGCCGCGCCTCGATCAGCGGCTTCATGAACCGGAACAGCAGCGTCAGCAGCAGCGTGGTGATGTGCTGGCCGTCGACGTCGGCGTCCGCCATCAGGATGATCTTGTGATACCGGAGCTTGGCGATGTCGAAGTCGTCGTGGATGCCGGTGCCGAGCGCGGTGATCATCGCCTGGACCTCGGTGTTCTTGAGGACCCGGTCGATGCGCGCCTTCTCGACGTTGATGATCTTGCCGCGGATCGGCAGGATCGCCTGGAACATCGGGTTGCGCCCGCCCTTGGCCGACCCGCCCGCCGAGTCGCCCTCGACGATGTAGATCTCCGACTCCTTCGGGTCGGTCGACTGGCAGTCGGCGAGCTTGCCGGGCAGCGACGACGACTCCAGCAACGACTTGCGCCGGGTGAGGTCCCGCGCCTGCCGCGCCGCGATCCGCGCCCGCGCCGCCTGGGTGGCCTTGGTGATGATGTCCTTGGCCTCGCCCGGGTTGCGGTCGAACCAGTCGCGCAGCCAGTCGTTGCACGCCTTCTGCACGAACGACTTCGCCTCGGTGTTGCCGAGCTTGGTCTTGGTCTGGCCCTCGAACTGCGGCTCGCGCAGCTTGACGCTGACGATCGCGGTGAGGCCCTCGCGGACGTCGTCGCCGGTGAGCGCGTCGTCCTTCTCCTTGAGCAGCCCCTTGTCGCGGGCGTACCGGTTGACGACCGAGGTCAGCGCCGCGCGGAACCCCTCCTCGTGCGTGCCGCCCTCGTGCGTGTTGATCGCGTTGGCGAACGTGTAGACCGACTCGGAGTAGGTGCCGTTCCACTGCATGGCGATCTCGGCCTCGATCGTCTCGGCCTTCGCCTCGAACGACACGACCGACTTGTGGATCGGCTCCTTGGTGGCGTTGAGGTGCTTGACGAAGTCGACGATGCCGCCGGCGTAGCGGTAGACGATCTCGTTCGGGACCTCCTCGCGCTCGTCCCGGAGCGTGATCTTGAGGCCCTTGTTGAGGAACGCCATCTCCTGGAGGCGGCGGGACAGCGTCTCGAAGTTGTAGACGGTCGTCTCGAAGATCGTCGGGTCGGCCCAGAACGTCACCGTGGTGCCGGTGCGCCTGCTCGGCTCGACCTGCTTCAACGGCGCGGCGGGGGCGGACGCGGCGTACGGCTGGAACCACTTGTAGCCGTCGCGCTCGATCTCGACCTCGAGGCGGCTGGACAGCGCGTTGACGACGGAGACGCCGACACCGTGCAGGCCGCCGGAGACGGCGTACGACCCGGACTCGAACTTGCCGCCCGAGTGCAGGACGGTGAGGACGACCTCGACCGCCGGCTTCTTGTGCGTGGGGTGCTTGGCGACGGGGATGCCGCGGCCGTTGTCGGTGACCCGGACGCCGCCGTCGGCGAGCAGCGTCACCACGATGGTGTCGCAGACGCCGGCCATGGCCTCGTCGACGGCGTTGTCGACCACCTCGTAGACGAGGTGGTGCAGGCCGCGCTCGCCCGTGGAGCCGATGTACATGCCCGGGCGCTTGCGTACCGCCTCCAGGCCCTCGAGGACCTTGATGCTGCCGGCGTCGTAGGTCAAGCGCGCGCACCTCTTCACGGTCGTGGGCGCGCGGCTACGGCCCGCACAGCGGGCCACGCGCACCGGAACGTCCCCATCCTACCGGGTGAACGCCGTTTCAGGGGCCGTTGCGGGCGGCTGAAAACGCGTGTGCCGCGCGAACGCCGAACCGGTGGACACCCCCACGCGGGGCGGCCGTGTCCTAGCCGTACGTGTCGCGCTCGCCGCGGCCGCCGCGCACGCGCCACTCGCCGGGCGCGCGGGCCCGCCCCGAGGAGGGGCCGTTGACCCGGACGGTGGTGACGACGGCGGCGCCGAGGTCGGCGTTGACCCGCTCCTGGATCTGCCGGGACATCAGCCGGAGCTGGGTCGCCCAGGCGGTCGACTCGGCGGCGAGGACCAGCTCGCCGTCGCGCAGCGACGTGGGCGTGCAGTGGTCGGCGACCTCCGGGCCGGCGATCTCCGGCCAGCGGGCGAGGACGGAGTGGACACGGGACTCGTTCTCCCAGCCGCGGGCGCGCAGGAACGCCTCGATCGCCGCGCCGAACGACTGCGGGTCGCCGCCGGTGCGCTTGCGGTCCGGCTTGGGGCGCGGCTCGGTGGCGCGGCGCCGCGCGCGGGCGCGGGCCTGCTCGAGCATCGCGCGGGCGAGGTCCGGCCCCGGCTGCTCATCGGACACGGGTCACCTGCCCGGCGGCGACGTCGTAGCGCGCGCCCTGGAGCTCCTCCGGAACGTCGCCGAGCACGGCGGCCGTGATCAGCACCTGCTCGCGCGGCGCGACGAGCGCCGCGAGGCGGTCGCGGCGCGACGCGTCGAGCTCGGCGAACACGTCGTCGAGCACCAGCACCGGCTCGCCGCCGTCGGCGGTGAGCAGGTCGTGCGAGGCGATGCGCAGCGCGAGCGCGAGCGACCACGACTCGCCGTGGCTCGCGTACCCCTTGGCCGGCAGGTCGCCGATGGACAGCACCAGCTCGTCGCGGTGCGGGCCGACCAGGCTGATGCCGCGGTCCAGCTCCTGCTTGCGGATGTCCGACAGCGCGGCGAGCAACGCCGCCGACAGCAGGTCGCGGTCGGGCACCATCGGCGCGTCCGGGCCGAGCGAGGAGCGGTACTCCAGCCCGGTCGGCCCGCCGCCGCCGGAGAGCACGTCGTACGCCTTGTCCACCAGCGGCCGCAACGCCTCCACCGCCTCGATGCGCCCGGCCAGCAGCTCGGCGCCGTGCTGGGCGAGGTGCTCGTCCCACACGTCGAGGGTGCGGAAGTCGGCGCCGCCGCGGGCGATCGCGGCCGTCTTCAGCAGGGCGTTGCGCTGCTTGAGGACCCGGTCGTAGTCGGCCTTGACCCCGTGGTAGCGCGGCGCGCGCGCGACGAGGAGCTGGTCGAGGAAGTGCCGGCGGTCGTGCGGGTCGCCCTTCACCAGCGCCAGGTCCTCCGGCGCGAACAGCACCGTCCGCAACGCCCCCAGCACCTCGCGCGGGCGCGGCACCGGCGCGCGGTTGATCCGCGCGCGGTTGGCCTTGCCGGGCGTCAGCTCCAGCTCGACCAGCGTGGCGCGGCCCTCGCGCATGACCTCGCAGCGGACGACGGCGCGTTCGGCGCCGGCGCGGACCAGCGGCGCGTCGGTGGCGACGCGGTGGCTGCCAAGGGTGGCGACGTAGCCGATGGCCTCGACCAGGTTGGTCTTCCCCTGGCCGTTCGGGCCGATCAGCGTCGACGGCCCGCGGTCGAACGACAGCACGACCTCCGGGTAGGAACGGAAGTCGGTCAGCCCGAGCCGGGAGACGAACATCTACTCGGCGACGTCGCGCTTGGTCTCGCCGGTCTCCGGGAGGACGGCGTGGCCGCCGAACTGGTTGCGCAGCGTCGCGATGACCTTCATCGCGATCGACTCGTCCTGCCGCGACGCGAACCGCGCGAACAACGCCGCCGAGATGACGTGCAGCGGCACCGCCGCGCGGACCGCCTCGTCGACGGTCCAGCGGCCCTCGCCGGAGTCCTCGGCGTAGCCGCGCACCTTGGTCAGCCCGGGATCGGTCTCCAGTGCGCGGACCATCAGGTCGAGCAGCCACGACCGGACGACCGAGCCGTACCGCCACGCGGCGACCGTGGCCGGCACGTCGATGCGCAGGTCGGCGGCCTCCATCAGCTCGTACCCCTCGGCGTAGGCCTGCATCAGGCCGTACTCGATGCCGTTGTGGACCATCTTCGTGAAGTGCCCTGCGCCGGGCTCGCCGGCGTGGACGAACCCGCCCTCCGGCGCCAGCGCGTCGAAGAACGGCCGCGCCGCGGCGACCGCCTCGTCGGTGCCGCCGACCATGAGGCAGAACCCCTCGGTCAGCCCCCACACGCCGCCGGAGACGCCGGCGTCGACGTAGCCGATGCCCCGCTCGGCGAACACCCGGCCGCGGGCGATCGAGTCGCGGAAGTTGGAGTTGCCGCCCTCGACCACGACGTCGCCCTCGGCGAGCAGGCTGAGCAGCTCGTCCAGCGTCGACTGCGTCGGCGCGCCGGCCGGCAGCATCACCCAGACCACGCGCGGCGCCGGCAGCGCCTCGACCAGCGCGGCGAGCGAGTCGACGTCACGGTGCTCGGGCGCCCGGTCGTAGCCGACGACGTCGAGCCCGTGCTCGCGGATCCGCTGCGTCATGCCCCAGCCCATGCGGCCGAGGCCGACCATCCCCAGCGCCGGCATCAGCCGGAGAGCCGGACCGGCATCAGGAGGTACCGGTAGTCCTCCGCGTCCTTGCCGGTGATGACCGCCGGCTTGACCGGGCCGTTGAACGACAGCTCGGCGAGGTCGGAGCCGATCGCGCCGAGGCCGTCGAGCAGGTACGTCGGGTTGAACGCGATCGTCATCGCCTCGCCCTCGTACGCCGCCTCGATCGACTCCGACGCCTGCGCCTCGTCGCCGGTGCCCGCGTCGAGCACGAGCTCGTCGGCGCCGAGCGTGAGGCGGATCGGCGTGTTGCGCTGCGCGACGAGCGAGACGCGCTTGACCGCGTCGACCAGCGCGCTGGTGGTGACCCGCGCGACCGAGCCGAAGTCGTTGGGGATGAGCGAGCGGTACTTCGGGAACTCGCCCTCGAGCAGCCGGGTCGTGGTGCGGCGGGTACCGCCGGAGAAGCCGGCCATGCCCTCGCCCTGGCTGCCGTTGCCGAGCGCGACCGCCACCTCGGCGCCGGTGGTGGCCAGCGTCTTGGCGGCGTCGTTGATGGTGCGGGCCGGGATGAGCGCGGTCACCGCCTCGGCGCCGGGCTCCGGCCGCCACTTCAGCTCGCGCACCGCCAGCCGGTAGCGGTCGGTGGCGGCGAGGGTGAGCGAGTCGCCGTCGATCTCGACGCGGATGCCGGTGAGCACCGGCAGCGTGTCGTCGCGCCCGGCGGCCACGAACACCTGGCCCACCGCGGCCGCGAACGCGTCGCTGGCGATGGTGCCCGCCGCCGGCGGCATGTCCGGCAGCGACGGGTAGTCCTCGACCGGCATCGTCGGCAGCGTGAACCGCGCGGTGCCGCAGGTCAGCACCGCCCGCGCGCCGTCGGTCTGGAGGCTCACCGGGGCGACCGGCAGCGACTTGGTGATCTCCGACAGCAGGCGGCCGAGCACCACGACGGTGCCGGCCTCCTCCGCCTGGACCTCCAGCGTCGCCTGCGCGGACACCTCGTAGTCGAAGCCGGAGAGCGTCAGCTCGTGGCCGCGCACCTCCAGCCGCAGGCCGGACAGGACCGGGACCGCCGGGCGGGCCGGCAGGGACCGCGCGGTCCAGGCCACCGCCTCCGCGAAGTCGTCGCGCTCGACTCGGAACCTCACTGCGTACCGCCCTCTCGGTCCTGTGGGGTGTGCCTAATAGTTCTTGTGTAGTTCAGAGGAGAGACATTGTCGTCTCCGTAGGGAGCCACCATCTGGGGACGAACGACGTTTCCGCAGGTCAGCCGGGTCGAGTCGTTCCTCCGCGACTGTGGACGGAGGCTGTGCGCATCCGCAGCCGACCGCGTCGTCCGCAGCCGTCCCCAGCCACGGCGCGTTGTGCCGAGGCCGGTCCACACCGTTGTCCCCAGGGTGTGCGTCACGTCTGGCGCGCCCGGACCTTGATCCGGTTGGTCAGCTCCGACACCTGGTTGTAGATCGCGCGGCGCTCCGCCATGAGCGAACGGATCTTCCGGTCGGCGTGCATGACCGTGGTGTGGTCGCGGCCGCCGAACGCCTGGCCGATCTTCGGCAGCGACAGGTCGGTGAGCTCGCGGCAGAGGTACATGGCGATCTGCCGGGCGGTGACGAGGACCCGGCTGCGGGAGGAGCCGCAGAGGTCCTCCATGGACAGCCCGAAGTACGCCGCCGTCGCCGCCATGATCGTCGCCGCGGTGATCTCCGGGCCGCCGTGGTCGGGGATGAGGTCCTTGAGCACCACCTCGGCGAGCGAGAGGTCGACGAGCTGGCGGTTCAGGCTGGCGAACGCCGTCACCCGGATCAGCGCGCCCTCGAGCTCGCGGATGTTGCTCTGGATCTTGCTGGCGATGTACTCCAGCACCTCCGGCGGGGCGTTGAGCCGCTCGGCGGCCGCCTTCTTGCGGAGGATCGCGATGCGGGTCTCCAGCTCGGGCGGCTGGACGTCGGTGATCAGGCCCCACTCGAACCGGTTGCGCAGCCGGTCCTCCAGCGTGGAGAGCTGCTTCGGCGGGCGGTCGGAGCTGATGACGATCTGCTTGTTCGCGTTGTGCAGCGTGTTGAACGTGTGGAAGAACTCCTCCTGCGTCCGCTCCTTGTTCTCCAGGAACTGGATGTCGTCGACCAGGAGGACGTCGACGTCGCGGTAGCGCCGCTGGAACGCGCCGGCCTTGTCGTCGCGGATCGAGTTGATGAAGTCGTTGGTGAACTCCTCGGAGCTCACGTACCGCACCCGGCCCGCCGTCGACAGGCTCAGCGCGTAGTGGCCGATCGCGTGCAGCAGGTGCGTCTTGCCGAGGCCGGACTCGCCGTAGACGAACAGCGGGTTGTACGCCTTGGCAGGCGCCTCGGCGACCGCGACCGCCGCCGCGTGGGCGAACCGGTTGGACGAGCCGATGACGAACGTCTCGAACGTGTACTTCGGGTTCAGCCGCGGCGGCTCGCTGGGGGTCTTCGGCGCCGGCGGCGTCTCGCGCACGACCGGCGGCTCGACCGGCTCCGGCTCGGCCGGCTCCGCTTCCTCCCCGTCCTTGCGCGGCTCGACGGTCACCGCCACCCGGATCGGCCGGCCGAACTGGCCGGACAGCAGCTCGGCGATGAGCGGCCGGTACCGCGTGTCCAGCAGCTCCTTGGTGAACTCGTTCGGCGCGGCGAGCAGCGCGGTGTCCTCGACCAGTCCGACGGGGCGGGTCTGCTGGATCCAGGCGCGGTTCTGCGGGCTGAGCCCGCCCTCGCCGAGCGAGTCGACCGAGCGTTCCCACACGGTGGCGAGGTCGAGGGTGTCCTCGGGCACGGTTCCTGCCTTCACTTCCCCCGGGGGAGCCTGCGACGGGCTTGTCGCGGGCGGGTCAGGGCCACTGGTCCCTCCGTCGTCCACACCGTCGTCCACATCCTGTGCACGAACGGGTGCGGCGGCGGCGGCACGTTCCCGGGCGGACCGGGACGAACCGGGACGTCGCGCTGGGTGCGCCCGGGACTGCTCGTTGTCACGACCAGGTCTCGGAACCGGGGCCGCCGAACGGACCCGGCGCGGGCACCGCGTCCGGGGACCGGACGAGCGGCGGGGGAAGCCGGCGCCGGGGGAACATAACAGCGGCCGAAGCCTGTGGACAAGGGGTTCTCCACAGGTCGCGCGGTGCGTCTCCGCTGGCGTAGGGTGACGTCGATCTCCCTGCCGTACGGCGTGTCGCGAGGGCTGTGTTTGACCCTCCCGGGCAGCGTCCGTATCGTAGGGAGGTCTGTGCGCGCGCCGACTCCGGCTGCGCCACCCCCTGAACCGTCGTGGAGCCCTCCCGTGAGCAAGCGCACGTTCCAGCCGAACAACCGCCGCCGCGCCAAGACGCACGGCTTCCGGCTGCGCATGCGCACCCGGGCCGGCCGCGCCATCCTCGCCGCCCGGCGCGCCAAGGGCCGCCGCGAGCTGTCGGCCTGACCCGGCGCGTGCTACCCGCCGCCGCCCGGCTGCGGCGCCGCGAGGAGTTCACCGACGTCGTCCGCCGCGGCCGCCGTGCCTCCCGCGGGCCGCTGACCTGCCACCTCGCCCCCGGCGACGCCACGCCCTGCCCGCAGGTGGGGTTCGTCATCGGCAAGGTCGTCGGCCCCGCCGTCGTCCGCAACCGGCTCCGCCGCCGGCTCCGCCACCTGCTCCGCGCCCGCCTCGCCACGCTGCCCCCCGGCACCCGGCTGGTGGTGCGCGCCCGGCCCGGTGCCGGCGAGCTGGACAGCGCCGCGCTCGGCTCGCTGCTCGACGCCGCCCTCGCCAAGCTGGCGGCCGCGTGACCGCGCTGCTGCTGCTCCTGGTCCGCGGCTACCGGCGGTTCGTCAGCCCGCTGCTGCGGCCGCGCTGCCGGTTCCACCCCTCGTGCAGCGCGTACGCCGAGGAGGCGCTGCGCACCCACGGCGCGTACGGCGCCTGGCTCGCCGTCCGCCGCCTCGGCCGCTGCCACCCGTTCCACCCCGGCGGGTACGACCCCGTTCCGGACGTCCCCGCGGGCGCCCCCCGCCGAGCAGGAGCCGCCCCGTGAGTGCCGCCTTCCACGCGTTGTTCGGGCTGATCGCGCAGGCGATCGTCAAGCTGCACGACTACGTCACCGGCCCGGTGTTCGGCAAGGACAGCGGCCTGTCCTGGGCGCTGGCGATCGTGCTGCTCACCGTGCTCGTGCGCGGGTTGATGTACCCGCTGTTCGTCAAGCAGATCAAGACGCAGCGGACCATGGCGGCGTTGCAGCCGAAGATGGCCGAGCTCAAGGCGAAGCACAAGAGCGACAAGGAGACGCTCAACGCCGAGATGATGAAGCTCTACAAGGAGCACAACGCCAACCCGTTCGCGGGCTGCCTGCCGATGCTCCTCCAGATGCCGATCTTCATCGCGTTGTTCCAGGTGCTCAAGCAGCTCGAGCCGCAGCTCAAGGACGAGGTGTACGCGTTCCCCGAGAAGTTCGGCCTCACCGTCGAGACGGCCCGCAGCCTCGGCCGCGCCAAGATCTTCGGCGCGCCGATCGGCGCCGGCTTCAGCTCCCCGGCCAAGCTGCTCGCGTTCCTCGACGCCACCGCCACGCCGGTCAAGGTCGTCGCGATCGTGCTCATCGTCGCTATGAGCGTCACGACCTTCCTCACCAGCAAGCAGATGATGGGCAACAACTCCGCGGCCACCGCCGACCCGGCCCAGCAGACGCAGCAGAAGATCCTGCTCTACGTCATGCCGGCGTTCCTGGCGCTGTTCGGCTTCAAGGTCGCGATCGGCGTGCTCATCTACTGGACCACCACGAACGTGTTCAGCCTGGTGCAGCAGGCCGTCGTCATGCGCCACCTCGGCCCGGTCGGCGCGCCGCCCAAGGGCGGCGCCGCCCCGGCCAAGTCGCGCCCGCTCGCCGACGGCGGCGGCAAGGCCGCCGGCAAGCGCGCCGCGACCACCAAGCCCGCCGCCGCCGGGGCCACGACCGGCTCCGGCACCCCCGCCGCCACCCCCGCCGAGGGCGCGCCCGCCGCGCGACCCGGCGGCGCCGCGGCCCGCCGACCGAACAACCGCAACACCAAGCGAGGAAAGGGGCAGCGCCGTGGTGGACGACGCTGAGGCGACGATCGAGGCACCCGAGGGCGCCGAGACCGTCGCGGAGAGTGCCGGCGCGGCCGGCGGCACCGCCGGGGGCGACGACGCGCTGAGCGCGCTGGAGCACGAGGGCGAGGTCGCCGCCGACTACCTCGAGGCGCTGCTCGACATCCTCGACATGGACGGCGACCTGGAGCTCGACATCGAGGGCGAGCGCGCCTCCGTCGCGATCGTCGGCGACGGGCTGGACGACCTGGTCGGGCAGCGCGGCGTCACGCTGGAGGCGTTGCAGGAGCTGACCCGGCTCGCCGTCCTCCAGGAGACCGGGCAGCGGTCCCGGCTCATGCTCGACATCGGCGGGTACCGCGCCCGGCGCCGCACCGAGCTGGTCGCGCTCGCCAAGGCCGCCGGCGAGCGGGTCGCCGGCAACGGCCAGGACGAGCGCCTCGCGCCCATGACGCCGTTCGAGCGGAAGGTCGTGCACGACACGATCGCCGGCATCGACGGCGTGATCAGCGAGTCCGAGGGCGAGGAGCCCCAGCGCCGGGTGGTCGTCCGCCCTGCCTGAGCCCGTGCCCGACCTCCCGACGGCCCCGCCGGTCCCCGACCGCGCGGGGTCGTCGGCGTTCGGCGACCTGCTCCCCCTCGCCGTGCGGTACGCCGCCTGGCTGGCCGGCGCCGGCGTCGAACGCGGCCTGCTCGGCCCGCGCGAGACGCCCCGGCTGTGGGACCGGCACCTGCTCAACTCGGCCGCCGTGGCGGCGTTGCTCTCCCCCGGCGAGACCGCGATCGACGTCGGCAGCGGCGCCGGGCTGCCCGGCATCCCGCTCGCGCTGGCCCGGCCGGACTGCGCGTTCGTGCTGCTGGAGCCGCTGGCCCGGCGGGCGGCGTTCCTCGACGAGGTGGTCGCCGACCTGGGGCTCGGCCCCCGGGTGCGGGTGCTGCGGGCGCGGGCGGAGGAGGCGGCGCGGCTGCCCGATCGGTACGACGTGGCCGTCGCCCGGGCGGTCGCGCCGCTGGACCGGCTCGCCGGGTGGTGCCTGCCGCTGCTGCGGCCGGGCGGGCGGCTGCTCGCGCTCAAGGGGGAACGTGCCGAGGCCGAGGTCGCTGGTGCCCCCGGCCTGCGCGCGCGGGTCGAGCGGGTGGGCCACGCGCTGGTGGACCCACCGGCTACTGTCGTCGTTGTCGAACGCCCCCGCCCCGGGGGGCGCCGGAAGGAGTCGCGGTGACCGCCGTCACGCCGGGCCTGGGCTGGCCGGTCGCGGAGCGGGACGACGGGGTCGCGGACGTCGCGGCCGCCCCCTCGGACCTGGGCTGGCCGGTGGCCGGCGCCACCCGACCGGAGCCCCCGGCTGCGGCGGCACCCGCCCCGGCTGAGGCGCCCACCGTGACCGAGCCGCCCGCCGCCGACCCGGTGCCCGTGGACCCGGCCGAGGAGGCGACCGTTGCGGACGCCGAGGAGACCCCCAGGGACCGGGAGCACCGCGAGTCGCTGGTCCGGGAGGCCATGGCGCGGCTGGCGGCGGCCACCGATGTTTCACGTGAAACGACCGCCGTGCAGACGGACGTCGTTGTTTCACGTGAAACGCCGAAGGTGGACCTGAGCGCGTGGGAGCAGGACGACACGCCAATCGCGCGCGCGGCGGCTCGTGCGGTCCGGGCGGCGCGTGAGCCGTTCCCGAAGCCCGCCCAGCCTCGCCTCCTCACGGTCGCGAACCAGAAGGGCGGCGTCGGCAAGACCACCTCCACGGTCAACCTCGCGGCCGCGCTCGCCCAGCGGGGGCTGACCGTGCTCGTGCTCGACCTCGACCCGCAGGGCAACGCCTCCACGGCGCTCGGGATCGACCACGCCGAGGGCAGCGCGTCGATCTACGACGTGCTGGTCGGCAACCGGCCGCTCGGCGAGGTGGTGCAGGACACCGCGCTCCCCGGCCTCGCCTGCGCGCCCGCGACCGTCGACCTGGCCGGCGCGGAGATCGAGCTGGTGTCGGTCGTGGCCCGCGAGTCGCGCCTCAAGCGGGCGCTGGAGCGGTACGACCGGGCGTTCGACTACGTGTTCATCGACTGCCCGCCGTCGCTCGGCCTCCTCACGGTCAACGCGCTGGTGGCGGCGAAGGAGATCCTCATCCCGATCCAGTGCGAGTTCTACGCGCTGGAGGGGTTGAGCCAGCTCCTGCGCAACGTCGACCTCGTCCGTAGCCACCTCAACGAGCCGCTGACCGTGTCCACAATCCTGCTCACGATGTACGACTCGCGGACCAAGCTGGCCGAGCAGGTGGCCGACGAGGTGCGGGCGCACTTCGGCGACCTGGTGCTGGAGACGGCGATCCCGCGCAGCGTGCGCATCTCGGAGGCGCCCGGGTACGGGCAGACGGTGCTGACGTACGATCCGAGCTCGCGGGGCGCGCAGGCCTACGTGTCCGCCGCGCGCGAGCTGGCCGAACGGGGCGCACGGATGGAGGCAGGGTGAACCAGCCACGACGCGGCGGCCTCGGCCGCGGCCTCGGCGCGCTCATCCCGACCGGCGCGGGGGCCGCGTCCGTCGCGGAGGAGCCGGGCGGCGGCACGGTCAACGGCGCGCGCTTCCGCGAGATCCCGCTCGACCAGATTGCGCCGAACCCGCGCCAGCCGCGCGAGCACTTCGACGAGGAGGCGCTCGCGGAGCTGGTGACCTCGATCAAGGAGGTCGGCCTGCTCCAGCCGGTCGTCGTCCGCGAGGTCGGGGACGACCGGTACGAGCTGATCATGGGCGAGCGCCGGTTCCGCGCCTCGAAGGAGGCCGGCCTCACGGCGATCCCCGCGATCGTGCGGGAGACGCCGGACGACGCGCTGCTGCGCGACGCGCTGCTGGAGAACCTCCACCGCCAGCAGCTCAACCCGCTGGAGGAGGCGGCGGCGTACCAGCAGCTCCTCGAGGACTTCGGCGCGACGCACGAGCAGCTCGCCGAGCGCATCGGGCGTTCGCGCTCGCAGGTCACCAACACCATCCGCCTGCTCAACCTGCCGCCCACGGTGCAGCGTCGCGTCGCCGCCGGCGTGCTGACCGCCGGCCACGCGCGCGCTCTGCTCGGCCTGGACGACGCGGAGGCGCAGGAGCGGCTGGCCGGCCGGATCGTCGCGGAGGGGATGAGCGTCCGCGCGGTCGAGGAGGCGGTGCACCTCGGCGACGTCGGCGCCGCGCCGCAGGCGGCGCCCCGGCGCGCGACGCCGCGCTCGCCCGCCGCGGCGGACCTCCAGTCCCGGCTGTCGGACTACTTCGACACGCGGGTCAAGGTCGACCTGGGCCGGCGCAAGGGGAAGATCGTGGTCGAGTTCGCGTCGCTGGACGACCTCGAACGCATCGTGGAGATCATGGCGCCGGACCTCGCGGAGGACCCGGCCCGATAACCGGCCGCGGGCGGTTATCGCGCGGCGGCGCGTTCCAAGAGGTCGCGGCAGAGCGCGCCCAGGTCCAGCCCGGCCGCGGCGACCGCCATCGGCACCAGGCTGGTCTCGGTCATGCCGGGGGAGACGTTCACCTCGAGGAACCACGGCGTGCCGGCGCCGTCGACGATCAGGTCGGTGCGGGACAGGTCGCGCAGCCCGAGCACCCGGTGCGCGGCGACGGCGACCGCCCCGGCCGCGTCGAGCGCCCGCTGGTCCAGCCGCGCGGGGGTGTAGTAGTCGGTGGCGCCGGCGGTGTAGCGGGCGGCGTAGTCGAACAGCCCGTCCTTCGGCACGATCTCCACCGGCGGCAGCGCCCGCGGCGGCCCGTCCAGGTCCACCACCGAGACGGCCAGCTCCACGCCCTCGACGAGGCGTTCGACCAGCGCGGTCTCGCCGTAGGAGAAGCAGTGCACCATCGCGGCGGGCAGCGCGTCCGCCGTGGGCACGACGGTGGCGCCGAGCGCGGAGCCGCCGGAGGCCGGCTTGACGACCAGCGGCAACGGCAGCCGCGCGAGCAGCCGGTCGAGCACCGCGTGGGCGCCGAGCTCGCGGAACGCGCTGTGCGGCAGCGTCACCGAGTCGGGCGTCGCGACGCCCGCCGCGCGGAGCAGCCCCTTGGCGATCGGCTTGTCGAACGCCACCCGGCAGGCGTGCGGCGACGACCCGGCGTAGGGCACGCCCGCCAGGTCGAGGACGCCGCGTACGGCACCGTCCTCGCCGGGGCCGCCGTGCAGCGCGATGAACGCCGCGTCCGGACCCCACTCGCCGAGGAAGCCGAGCAGCCCGGCGTCGGCGTCGTGCAGCTCCGCCTCGACGCCGGTGGCGCGCAGCGCGTCGACCACGCGGCGGCCGGAGCGCAGCGACACGTCCCGCTCGAACGTCAGCCCGCCCGCGAGCACGACCGCCCGCCGCACGCTCACCGCACGTCCGGGGCGGGGGCGTCGCCGCCGCGGTGCGGGTGCGGCGGCTCGACCGCCGGGCCGAACGTCGCCCGCAGCTCCTGTTCGGCCTCGAGCACCCCCGCGAGGCGGCGGACGCCCTCGCGGATGCGGTCCGGCTCCGGGTAGCAGTAGGAGAGCCTCAGGTTCGAGCCACCGAAGCCGTCGGCGTAGAACGCCGTGCCGGGGACGTAGGCGACCCGCTCGGTGACCGCGCGCGGCAGCATCGCCTTCGCGTCCAGCCCCGGCGGCAGCGTCACCCAGGTGTAGAACCCGCCCGCCGGGTGCGTCCACGTCGCGCCCGGCGGGAAGAGCTGGGCGAGCGCGTCGAGCATCGCGTCGCGGCGTTCGCGGTACAGCTCGCGGAACACCTTCACCTGGTCCTGCCACGGCTGGGTGCGCAGGTAGTCGGCGACGACGAACTGGGTGAAGTTCGGCGGGCAGAGCACCGACGCCTCGGCGGCGAGCACCAGCTTCTCCCGGACGGCGTGCGGCGCCAGCACCCAGCCGACCCGCAGGCCGGGCGCGAACGTCTTGGAGAACGAGCCCAGGTACAGCACGCCGTCCGCGGTCCGCGCCCGCAGCGCGGGCTCCGGCTCACCGTCGAAGCCGAGCAGGCCGTACGGGTTGTCCTCCAGCACCAAGATGTCGTGGAGCTGCGCGATCTCCACCACAACATCTCGTCGTTCGCGGGAGAGCGAGACCCCGGCCGGGTTGTGGAAGTTCGGCACCGTGTAGAGGAACTTCGCCCGCCGCCCCGCGGCCGAGAGCCGTTGCAGCGTCTCGTCCAGCGCCTCGGGCACCAGCCCCGCGTCGTCCATCGGGACGTGCACGACGTCCGCCTCGTACGACGCGAACGTCCCCAGCGCGCCGACGTACGACGGCGCCTCGGCCACCACCACGTCGCCCGGGTCGCAGAAGATCCGGGTCACCAGGTCCAGCGCCTGCTGCGAGCCGACCGTCACGACCACGTCGTCGGGGGAGGCGGTGATGCCCTCCAGCGCCATGACGCCGCAGATCAGCTCGCGCAGCTCCGGGTCGCCCTGGCCGGACCCGTACTGCAACGCCACCGGCCCGCGCGTGGCGACCAGGTCGGCCACGGCGGCGGCGACGGCGTCCAGCGGCAGCGCCGCGGTGTACGGCATCCCGCCGGCGAGCGAGACGACCTCCGGGCGGGACGCGACCGCGAACAGCGCGCGGATCTCCGACGCCGTCATCCCGCGGGTGCGGGCGGCGTACCGGTCGCCGAAGGGGTCGAGGTTCACGCCGGTCACCGTCCGAGGCTACCGCGCGGTCGCGGCGCGCCGTAGGATCGGGGGTCCCGGACGTCGACAGACGAGGCCGCCGCATGCGCTTCCCCCTTCGCCGTGTCCTGCTCGGCTTCGCGGCGGGCGCGGCCGCGGGCTGGGCCGCCGGGCTGCTGCGCCGGCCGCCGGCCGCGCTGGTGTTCGACGACGCGGCCGAGGTCACCCGGATCGAGCAGGAGCCCGCCGCCGAGCCGGAGGCCGTTGCGCCGGCCGAGGAGCCGGCCGCCGAGGAGGCCGCCGAGCCCGCGCTGGCAGGCGCCGAGGAGATCGCGCAGGAGCCGACCGCCCCGGTCGCGGAGCCCGAGCCCGAGCCGGAGCCCGCGCCGGAGCAGGCCGCGGCGAAGCCGAAGCGCCGCCGCGCCACGGCGGCCACCCCCGACCCGGTCGCCGGCGCCGCCGAGGCGCTGCGGGAGGGCCACGCCGCCGCGACCGAGCACCTCGACGTCGACGTCACCCCCGCGCCGCCGAAGCGCCGCCGACCCCCGGCGAAGGGCTGACCAGTGTCCCGCCGCCTCGCGAGCGTCACGCTCGACAACCTCGACGACCTGCCGAGGCGGTGCCGCCGCTGCGTGTTCTGGGAGCTGGACCCGGTCGCGCGGGCGCGGGCGGAGGAGACGGGCGACACGGAGTTCGAGAAGGAGGCGTGGGTCAGCGCCACGCTGCTCGAGTGGGGCTCCTGCGGCAAGCTCGTCTACGTCGACGGCGTCCCAGCGGGCTACGTCATGTTCGCGCCGCCGGCGTACGTGCCCCGCTCGGTGGCGTTCCCGACCAGCCCGGTGAGCGCCGACGCGGTGCTGCTGATGACCGGGCACGTGCTGCCGGAGTTCACCGGCATGGGCCTGGGCCGGATGCTGGTGCAGGGCGTCGCGAAGGACCTGATCCGCCGCGGCGTGAAGGCGGTGGAGGCGTTCGGCGACAAGAGCTGGGAGGCGCCGAACTGCGTGCTGCCCGCCGACTACCTGCTCAGCGTCGGGTTCAAGACCGTCCGCCCGCACCCCCGCTACCCGCGGCTGCGGCTGGAGCTGAAGACCGCCGTGTCCTGGCGGGAGGACGTCGAGGTTGCGCTGGAACGCCTGCTCCAGTCGATGACCCCGGAAGGTGCGCTCAGGCCCGTGTGAGGTCGGCCAGCCGGAGCTGGCCTGTGCCCGGGTCCTGCGCCGCCGGCAGGTAGAGCCGCTGCACCCCCGCCAGCAACGCCTCCGCGATCGTGTCGCGGAACTCCGGCTCGCCCAGCCGCGCCGCGTCGTGCGCGTTGGTGAGGTACCCGGCGTCGACCTGCACCGCCGGCATCCGGGTCAGCCGCAGCAGCTCCCAGGACTGCGGGTGCGTCCGGCAGTCCAGCAGGTCGGTCCGCGCGACCACCTCGCGCTGCACCAGGTCGGCGAGGCGTTCGCCGACGGCCGACGCGCCGCTGCGGGCGTTGCCGAAGTAGTACGTCGCCACGCCCTGGCAGCGCGCCGACGGCGAGCCGTCGACGTGGATCGACAGGTACAGGTCCGCCTCGGCGGAGTTCGCGAACTCGGCCCGGTCCGCCACCGACACGTCGCCGTCGGCGGAGCGGGTGAGGAACGGGATCGCGCCCGCCGCCGCGAGCCGCCCCTCGAGGCGCGCGGCGATGTCGTACGCCAGGTCGGCTTCGACCAGCGCGCCCGAGGTCCAGCCGCGGTCGGCGCCGCCGTGGCCGGGGTCGACGATGACCGTCTTGCCGGCGAGCGCCGGGCCGGACCGGAACAACGCCTCGTGCTCGCGCATGTGGTCCGCCCGCCCGCCGCCGACGGCACGGCGCAGCCGGTCGATCGCCCGCTGCGTCTGCGGGCCGAAGATGCCGTCCGGCTTGAGCCCGACGTTGCGCTGGAACTCCACCAGCGCCGCCTCGGTCCGCGCCCCGAAGATCCCGTCGCGGCGCCCGGCGTCGAAGCCGCGGTCGAGCAGCCACGCCTGCAACGCCACCACGTCGTCACCCACGAACGGGTGCCCCACCTGCCGGTACAGCGTCCGGTCGCCGAGCGACCAGCGCGCCTCCTCCAGCGTCCGGTACGTCTCTGCGCCGACGATCCCGTCCGCCGCCAGGCCGCGGCCCTGCTGGAACGCGCGGACGGCGCGTTCGGTCGCCGCGTCGAACTCCGCCTCCCCGTACGCGTCCCCCGCCACGTCCGCCAGCAGCCCCAGCGCGTGCAGCATCGACCGCACCTCCGCCACGGCGGGGCCGCGGTCGCCACGGCGGATCAGCTGCACGGCACCGACGATGCCAGGGCGGCGCGCGTACCCGCAAAACAACGACGGCCGGCGCCCTCGCGAGAGGGGCCGGCCGCCGGGGAGTCGGGGCGTTCTAGACGATGCCCTCGAGGTCGCGCAGCAGCGCGCTCTTCGGCTTGGCACCGACGATCGTCTTGACGATCTGGCCGTTCCGGAACACCGACATCGTGGGGATCGAGAGGATCTTGTAGTCGCGGGTGACCTGCGGGTTCTCGTCGATGTTCACCTTGACGACGGTGATCTTGTCGGCGTTCTCCGCGGCGATCTCGTCCAGCACCGGGGCGACCATCTTGCACGGCCCGCACCACTCGGCCCAGAAGTCGACGAGCACCGGCTTGTCGCTCTGCAGCACGTCGGTCGCGAACGTCGCGTCGGTCACGGTCTTGGTCGAGGCGCCCACTGGTTGGTCTCCCTGTTCTCGAAGATCGGCAGTCGCTGCAACGCCGCCGAGGCTCCCGTCATTCCACGCCGCGCGCAGCGTACCCACTCGCTCCTACACTCCCCGCATGGGACGCGCGGGCCGGTACACGCTCTCCGTGATGGCCTGGGTCGCCGCCTACGCCGGCTGGTCCAGCATCTGCGGCCTGGTCGTCGCCGCCGTCAACGGCGGCGAGGCGAAGGGGACCGTCTCCATCGGGGTGTCCGCGGTGTTCATCCCGCTGCTGGTCAGCGTCCCGACCCTCGTGGCGTTGTGGTTCAACGACTGGGCCCGCGACGGGTTCCCGACCAAGGAGCAACGGGCGCGTGCGGCGGCGGGGTCATCGGCGGGGGCCGGGTCATCGGTGACGCTAGCCCCGCTGCGCTCCTCTAGTCGCGTCCCCGACGACCCGGCCCCCACCGCTGACGAGGCGGCCGAGCCGGAGACCGCTCCGGCGGAGGTCCCCGCCGGGTTCCCGGTGGCGCCGCTACTGCGCGACCGGCTGGACCTCGACTGACGGCGACTCCAACGCCGCGAGGTACCGCTCCGCGTCGAGCGCGGCCGCGCAGCCGGTGCCGGCGGCGGTGATCGCCTGCCGGTAGGTGTGATCGACCACGTCGCCGCAGGCGAAGACGCCGGGCAGGTTGGTGCGCGTCGACGGCGAGTCGACGCGGATGTACCCCTCGGCGTCGAGGTCGACCTGGCCGGTGAACAGGTCGGTGTTCGGGGTGTGGCCGATCGCGACGAACAGGCCGGTGACCGGCAGCGTCGTCTTCGCGCCGTCGACGGTCGAGGTGAGCTCGACGCCCTCGACGGAGGACTCGCCGAGCACGTCGGTGACGGCGGAGTTCCAGGCGAAGCGGATCTTCTCGTTCGCCAGGGCGCGGGCCTGCATCACCTTCGACGCGCGGAGCGTGTCGCGGCGGTGCACGACGGTGACCGACTTCGCGAACTTGGTGAGGAACGTCGCCTCCTCCATCGCGGAGTCGCCGCCGCCGACGACCACGATGTCCTGGTCGCGGAAGAAGAACCCGTCGCAGGTGGCGCAGGACGAGGCGCCGCGGCCGACGAGCCGCTGCTCGTTGGGGAGGCCGAGCCAGTTGGCGCGGGCGCCGGTGGAGATGATCGCGGCGTGCGCGGCGTACTCGGTGTCCGCGACCCAGACGCGCTTGACGTCGCCGGTGAGGTCGACGCGGGTGACGTCGTCGGTGACGAACTCGGCGCCGAAGCGTTCGGCCTGCTTGCGCATGTTGTCCATCAGCTCGGGGCCCATGATCCCCTGCGGGAACCCGGGGAAGTTCTCGACCTCGGTGGTCAGCATGAGCTGCCCGCCGGCGCCGATGCCCTCGATGACGAGCGGCTTGAGGTCGGCGCGCGCGGTGTAGAGCGCGGCGGTCAGCCCCGCCGGTCCCGAGCCGATGATGACGACTTCCCGGATCTCGCTCACGTCCTGCCCTTCGACGGCCCGTAGAACGGTCATCGTAGCGACGGGATTCCCGTGACAGGATCGGCGCCATGACCGCTGCGGACCCGTCGGAACGCTGCGCGGTCCACCCGGCGCTGCCCGCGGCGGACGCCTGCCCGGTCTGCGCCCGCCCCCGCTGCGCGGCCGACGCCGCCGCGGCGCCGGGCGGCGGCTGCCTCGCCTGCCAGGGCCGGACCGGGCGCCCGCCCGCGCCGCCGGTGGACCTGCGCGCCGCGGTCGGCGCGGCCTGCGTGGCCGGCCTCGCCGCGGTGCCGGTCGGGCTGGTGTCGTCGGAGTACGTCGGCGCCGGCTGGGTGGGGCTGGTGGTGCCGGCGTTCGCGGGGATCGTGGTGTCGATCGCGGCGGAGGCGGGGGCGCGCAAGGCCCGCGGCACGGCGTTGCGGGCGGTGGCGGCGGTGTACTCGGTGCTGGCCGTGGCGGTGGGGCTGCGGCTGCCGCAGGCGGCGGCGAGCCCGTTCAGCCCGGCGGGGCGGGTGCTGGCGCTGTACGCGATCGCGGCGGCCGCGTCGGTGCTCTGGACGGCCCCGCCGAAGCGCCGGAAGCCGGCCGCGCCCTCCTCGGCGAGCTAGAGCGGCGGCCGGTCGATCCGCTGGAAGTCGAGCACGTCGCCGCCGGGGACGCTGCCGCAGCCGGGGCCGGCGACCCAGACGTCGACCTTGTTCGAGACGGTGCCGTTGGCGGAGACGTGCGCGAACGCGATGACGACCGCGGGCTTGCCGGCCCAGCGCGCGAAGTCGACGACGAGCGGCACCTGCCCGGGGCCGAGGTCGCGCAGGCAGGCGGCGAGCCGCGCGGGCTCGGCCTGGAGCGACAGGAGCCGGTCGGCCTTGGGCTGGCTGTACGACGTGCCGCCGGTGAGCACCTCCTCCGACGCCGACTGGGGGGCCGCGCTCGGTGCCGCGCCGCCGGTGGTCCCGGCGTTCGAGTCGAGCTGCACCGGCGCGGGCGCCGTGGCGCCGCCGAGCGCCTTGGCGAGGGTGCCGGCGAGGTTCGCGCGGGTGTAGTCGAGGCCGGAGGCGAGGCGGCGCGTCCCGGTGCTGCCGCTGCCGGCGACCGCGTCCCGCTCCTCGTTGCTCCCCGGCGCGGACGCCGCCTTGCCGTCGACGGGGCGCCGCTGGACCATCCCGCCGATCGCGATGCCGCCGACGAGCAGGACGACCGCGGCGACGGCGGCGATGCCCTCCCACGACGGCCGCCTGCGGCGCATCGGCAGCACGGTGCCCACGGGGGCGGCGGGCGCGACGGCGGCGAGCGCGGCGTCGACCCGCGCGGCGACCTCGGCCGGCATCGGCGCCGGCGGGACGCTCGCCAGCGCGGCGGCGGTGGCGTTGATCGCGTCGACGTCGGCCCGGCACCCGGCGCAGAGCAGGACGTGCGCCTCGACGGCGACGGCGGCGGGCGCGTCGAGGTCGCCCGCGGCGTACGCCGCCAGGTCCTCGATCGGCACGTGCTGCTCGGTCATGGCCGCCTCTGCTCGGGTGGTTCGCTGCCTGGGTCGGACGCGACGGGCGCGGGCTCGGTTCCCCGGCCCGGCCGTAGGTGGCCGAGGAGGGTCGCGAGCTGCACCCGCCCGCGGTGGCAGCGGCTCTTGACGGTGCCGGTGGGCACGTCGAGGACCGCGGCCGCCTCCTCCACGGTGTACCCCTCCAGGTCCACCAGCACGATCGCCACGCGTTGCTCGGCCGAGAGCCGTTGCAACGCCGCCACGACGTCGTGGCCGAGGTCGATGCGGGAGACCGGGTCGGCGGAGTCGGCGATGGCCGCGGCGGTCTCGTCCAGCGAGCTCGCGGGCCGCGCCCTGGACCGGCGCATCAGGTCGAGGCAGGAGTTGACGACGATCCGGTGCAGCCAGGTCGTGAACAGCGCGTCGCCGCGGAACGACCCCGCCGTCCGGTACGCCTTGACGAACGCCTCCTGCACCGCGTCCGCCGCGTCCGTCGGGTCGCCGAGCGTGCGCAGCGCCACCGCCCACGCGCGGTCGCGGTGCCGGGCGACGAGGACACCGAACGCCGCGCGGTCGCCGTCGGCGTGCCGCGCGAGCAGCTCCGGGTCGGAGAGGTCCTCGAGCATCGCCGCCAACCGTAGCGCCGACGGTCAGCGGAAGAAGCCGAGCTCGGCGACGCCGGCGCTGAACTTCCCGTCGCTCTGCCGCACCAGCTTGGTGATCCAGACCAGCCAGTACCGCGCGGTGGTGCCGCGCTGCGGCCGCAGGGTCACCGGCACCTTGACGTCGGCGGCGCTCGCGACGACCGGGAGGTTGTTGGCGTCGCCGGGCACGGCGTCCGTGGCGCGCAGCTCGACCGACTCGCCCGGCTGCGCGAACGCCACCACCACCCGGTCGAACGCCGTCGGCCTGCCGAAGTCCACGAGCAGCCCGACGCCGGACTTGAGGCCGCCGAACGCCGGGTTGTTGTAGTACGTCGTCGTGTGCCAGGCGTCCGTCGGGTCGCCGTTGTAGGCGAGCGCGACCTCGTTGGAGTTCTCCTCCGCGTCGCCCTGCGGGTCGAAGTCGCGCACCGCCTTCGGCGCGATCGGCGTGCCGGGCGCGGCGCTCTCCTGCGGCTGCGCGGAGGCGCCGGTGCCGAGGCCGGGCAGCTTCGTGACCTGGCCCGGCACCCGGCCGATGGCGAGGCCGGCGAGCAGGCTGACGACGCCGGCGCCCGCGACGAGCACCGCCGGCAGGCCGTAGCGCAGCAGCCGCCGGGGCGGGCGCGGCACCGGCGGGTCGTCCGGCAGCAACGGCCGCGCCACCGACCCGCCGCCCTCGCCGGGCAGCGGCGCCAGCGCGGTCACCAGGTCCGCGGGCGTCCGGATCGGCTCGGCCTTGCGGGCCAGGTCCGGCAGCAGCGTGCGGACCACGACCAGGTCGACCTCGCGTGGCACGCCGGCCCGCACCTGGCGCGGCGCGCAGAGCCGCCCGTCCCGCTGCGGCGCGAGCGGCAGCTCCGGGTCCACCCCGTCCACCGAACGCCCGGTGAGGCAGGCGTAGAGCAGCGCCGCGACCGCGCGGGTGTCCCGCAGCTCCTTCGGCAGGTCCGCGTCCGGCAGCGGCGGCGCGTCCTTCGGCCGGCTCGCCGCCGCCAGCTCGAAGTCGGTCACCTTGATCGCGCCGTCCGAGCAGACCAGCACGTCGTGCGCCGACAGCCCCAGGTGGAACACGCCGCGCGAGTGCGCGTACGCCACCGTCTCCGCCACCTGCGCCGCGATCGTCGTCGCGCGCGGCGCCGGCAGCGGGCCGTCGCGCAGCAGGTCCACCAGCGCGTCGCCCTCCACCCACTCGGCGACGACGTAGGTGAGCCCGCCCTCCTCCGCCGCGTCCAGGACGCTGGCGATGCGCGGGTGCGTCAGCCGACCCGCCGCGACCGCCGCGTCGAGGAACGCCGCCGTCCCCCCGGCGAGTCGTTCGGCATGGTCGAGGATCTTGACCGCGACCGGGCGGGCGAGCACCTGGTCCAGCCCGCGCCACGTCGTCGTCGTCGCCCGCACGGACACCGGGCGTTGCAGCCGGTAGCGGCCCGCGAGCAGCGTGTCGGGCGCCGCCGTCAGCTGCTCGGTCACACCGACCATGCTAGGGCCGGGCACGCGAAAGGGGGCGCGCCCCGACGGGCACGCCCCCTTTGCGGTGGTTCCGGCGTCAGGCCACGCGGCCGACGTAGTAGCTGCTCGTGTAGATCGTCGAGCGCTTCACGACGTCACCGGAGTGCGGCGAGTGCCACATCGTGTTGCTGCCCGCGTAGATGCCGACGTGGTAGATGCCGGACGAGTTGTAGATGAAGACCAGGTCGCCGACCTGCATCGAGGACTTCGCGATGTGCCGGACCACGCCGTACTGCTGGCGCGAGTTGTGCGGCAGCGACTTCCCGAGGCGCGACCAGACGTAGAGCGTGAAGCCGGAGCAGTCGAACCTGCTCGGCCCCGCCGCACCCCACTGGTACGGCTTGCCCTGGTGCGTCGACGCCTCGCGCACCGCGCGCACGCCGATCGGGTCGACCGCCGTCACCAGCGCACCGCCGCTCTTGCTGCCGGCGTAGTCGGTCGTGCCGAGGAACTTCGCCAGCACGTACGTCGACCGGCGCACCGGGAACGACATGCCGATCTGGCCGTTGCTGTTCGTCGTCTTCGTCTCGTACTTCGTCCACGTCGTGGTCGTCGTCGGGCGGACGTAGAAGACGATCTGCTTGCCGGGGAGGCGGGTGCTGCCGGTCGACAGCGTCGCGATCCACTCCTGGACCTGGCCGACGGTGCGCTGCGAGCGGTACGGCGTGATGACGAGCGAGGTCGTCGCCTGGGCCGCCGCCGGCGCGGCGGTGCCCGCGACGAGGAGGGCCGAGGTGGCGACGGTGAGCGCGGCGAGGGCGGCGGCGGGCCGGGTGAGGGCACGGCGCAGCCCGGGATGGCGCACGGACATGGAGGAACGGTCCCTTCCCATCCGCCTGCGAGGTGAGCTGTCGGGTTCGGGCTGGAAGGCTGCCCGGCCGGTCCGTGGACCGGCTTCACCCCGAGGCACGCGAACGTGCCGTGGGACCTGTGGGTCCCCCGCTCCCGCCCCGCAATGGAGTTCTGGGTGGGGCTCCGCGACCGGGGGGCGGGATTAGGCGTTCCGGCCGGGGCTCTTCGGTTGTCGGCCCGCACGCGGCGACCGGTCGCTCCCTAAGAACGCGGGCGACCCGGGGCACGTTACGGACGCCCTCCGCCGGTGTCCAGCCGGACCGCTCGATTGCGCGGAATGTGGCGGCGCCGCTAGGTTCGCCCGCGTCAACGGGGAACGGGGGAACGTCCATGCGCTCGCGCCTGCTCGCCGCGCTGCTCTGCCTGCCGCTGTCGCTCGTGCCGTCCGTCGCGTGGGCCGACGCCCACATCGGGCAGCAGAGCGCGCACAAGAGCGGCCCGGACAACACCACGCCGTACTGGGCGAACAACAGCCTCACCGGCTACTGCGGCCAGACCGACGGCGGTTACGTCGTCGCCGTCCAGCTCTTCCTCCAGACGTACAACACGTACACGGCGCCGATCGACGGGAAGTGGGGGCCGCAGTCCCACGACGCGCTGGCGCGCTACCAGGCGAACACCGGCCGGCTCCAGCACGACGGCTGCGCCGGCCCGGACACCTGGTACGACATGCAGCGCCGCACGAAGTACCTGGCGACGAGCACCGAGTGCTACCGCAACCCGGGCGACCTCAACGTGTACGCCTTCAGGGGCGGCAGCGGCCGCGTCTCCTACTACGACCGCTCGACGTGGAGCGGTTACTGGTACGCCGACACCTACTTCCACTCGGTGGCGTCACCGGCGGCGGAGCACCTGTACCGGTTCAGCGACGACCTGCACGCCTACTGCTGACGAACGGGGGAACCCATGAACGTCCGCCTGCTCACGGTCGCGCTCGCCGCGACCGCCGTCGCGGCGACCGGCGCCGTCGCGGTGTCGGTCCGCACTCGCGACGTGAGGCTGGTCGAGGCGCGGCCGGCGGCCGTGCCGACGCCGCTCGGCACCGACAACGTCGTCCCCAAGTACCTGCCGCCGGGGGCGGTCGAGGACACCGGGACCAACGGCCGGCCCGACTACCCCGAGGGCACCATGTGGTTCCTGCCGGGCGCGGCGAACGCGAACACGATCCCGCCCGGCGGCGGCGGTGACCTGCTGACGACCCATCCCGAGACCGAGCTCGACGTGTCGTTCGCGCGGGGCATCCTCACGTTGCCCGACCTGCTGCCGGGCGACGACTGGTACTCGGTGACGCCGACGACGGTCGCCGGGCTGCCGGCGGTGCTCACCGCGCCGCACGCGGGGCCGTGGGGCATCGTCCGCGTCGACTGGGTCGACTCGATGGGCTACCACACCGTCATGTGCGACCGGAAGAAGACCCCGGAGGGCATCAGCGGGATCAGCCCGGAGGAGCTGCTGAAGGTGGCGGCGAGCCTCTACGACTGAGGCGGCTTCGCGGCGGCCGGCGCGGTCGGCCGCGTCACGCCGAAGAAGTCGTTCAGGTAGACCGGCTGCACGCGGACGACGGCGCCGGTGTGCGGGGCGGCGATCATCATGCCGCCGCCGACGTAGAGCGCGACGTGGTGGATCGACTGCGGGTTGGCCGGGTTCGAGCCCCAGAACAGCAGGTCGCCCGGCAGCAACGCCCCGAGGTCCGGGTGCGCGCCGGCGAACCACTGCTGCCGCGAGGTGCGCGGTAGCGACAGGCCGGCCTGCCGGTACGCCCACCCGGTGAGCCCGGAGCAGTCGAACGTGTCGGGGCCGACGGCGCCCCACTCGTACGGCTTGCCGAGCTGCGTGCGGGCGGCGGCGATGGCGCGGGCGGCGACGTCGTTGGGCGGCTGGGTGGTGTCGCCGGACAGCGACGCGAGCGCCGGCCCCTCGACGACCGCACCCTGGCGGGCGGCGGCGGACGCGGCGGCGGACGCGGCGGCGCGGGCGGCGGCCAGGCGCGCGGCGAACGCGCGGGCGGCGGCCTCCTCGGCGCGGCGGCGGTCCTCCTCGGCGATGCGCCGGACGTCGGCGGTGGCGGCGGCGAGCAGCGACTTCTGCTTGCCGAGCGCGGCCTCGACGCGGCGGGCGGCGTCGGCGACGCGACGTTCGAGGCGGGTCTGACGCAGCGCGACCTCGCGCAGCCGCGCGGCGGCGGCGCGGGCGGCCTCGACGGCGTGGTCGTCGCCGGCGACGGTGACGCCGTCGGCGCGCAGGACGGAGTCGACGTTGGCGAGCCGGCCGAACGCGTCGTGCAGGTCGTGCGACTCGAGCAGCGAGGCGTAGAGGGTGAGCGCGCCGCCGGTCATGTAGAGGGAGCGGACGCGGGCGGCGTACGCGTCGCCGTCGGCGTCGGCGACCTGCTGCGCGCGGTCGACGGCGGCCTGCGCCTCGAGGCGGGCGGAGACGGCGCGGGCGAGCTCGTCCTGCGCGGCGTCGTAGTCCTCGACGGCGGTGGCGGCCTGGAGCTCCAGCGCGTCGACGGCCTTGCGCAACGCCGCCGCCTTGCGCTTGGCGGCGTCGAGGCCGGGGGACGCGTGGGCGGCCGTCGCCGGCGCGAGCGCGACGGCGAGGGCGGCGACGAGGGCGGTCGCGCGCCGGACGAGCCGGGGGCTCACGACAACGACTTCCCGCTCCCGGTGGCCACGATGTGCGCCCACTTCCGGGTCGACTTCGTCCGGTAGAGCACGAGCGTCGTCGCGTCCTTCTGCACCTTCACGCGGACGGTGCCGTCCGGGTCGATGCTGAAGTCCTCGGGGGCGATGGTGGCGCCGTGCTCCTCGGCGTAGGAGACGGCGGCGTGGTACGCCTTCTGGACGTCCTGCGTGGGCCGCCACATGTCCGCGCCGGCCATGGCGGCGGCGGTCGCGGTGTCCTGCGCGCTGACGTTGGCGACCATGACGGAGACGCCGTCGAACGCCACGACGCCGAACAGCGTCAGCACGACCGCGACCTTCGTCAGCCAGCCGACGATGACGCTGCCGCGGTCGCTGGGGGAGTGGCTCACGCGGAAGGGATCGGACGGATCGGGCGCCGCCTTGAGCCGACCGGCCCAACGCATGCCGCCTCACCGGCGCAGGCGCCCCCGGACCAGCCCCACGACCGACTCCACCTCGGCCAGGCGCATCCGCCGCGCGGACACGACGTACAACGCCCCGCCGGCGGCGGTCGCGAGCAGCACGGCGAGGAGCGAGCCGCGCAGCCCGGCGCCGACGGTCTTGCGCACCAGCGCCTCGACGCCGTACGCGCCGAGCCCGGCGATGGCGGCCGCGACCAGCGCGCGGACGGTGGTGCGGGTGATGCGCCGCCCGTCGAGGCCGCCGAGCCGGGCGCGCAGCAGGTGGCCGAGCACGACCGCGCCGACGACGTAGGACAGCGCGTAGCCGGCGGCCATGGCGACGATCCGCGCCGAGCCGTGCAGCGCGACCGCGAGGACGACGTCGGCGCCGACGTTGACGGCGTTGACGGCGATGTTCACGACGGCGGGCGTGCGGGAGTCCTGCAGCCAGTAGAAGACGCGGGTGAGGAGCTGGAACGCGCTGAACGGCAGCAGCCCGCACGCGAACGCCACCAGCACCCGGCCGATGAACTCGCCCTGCTCCTGGGACAGCGCGCCGTGCGCGAGCGCCGCGACCGCGACCGGCCGCGCCAGGACCACCAGCCCGACCGCCGCCGGCACGAGCACGACCGCGATGAGGCGGAGGCCGTTGGACAGCTCGGTGCGGACGCGGGCCAGGTCGCCGGCGACGGCGTGGCCGCTGATCGCCGGGCCGAGCGCGGTGATGACCGAGACGGCGACGATCGCGTGCGGCAGCGAGAAGAGCTGGAACGCGTACGTGTACGCGGTGTACCCGCCCTCCACCGCCGCGCCGGTGGCGAGGCGGACGATGACGAGGTAGCCCACCTGGTTGGCGATCACGTACGTCAGCACCCAGCCGCCGAGCCTGGCCAGCGCCCGCAGGCGTCCCCGGTCGATCCGCCGCGGCCGGAACCGGAAGCCGGCCCGCCGCAGGAACGGCACCAGCGCCACCGTCTGCGCCACGATCCCGGCCGTCGTGCCGAGCCCGAGCACGAGGAACTGCGCGCGCGTCATGCCGTCCGGCGACGGCGGCCGCGGCCCCGGCAGCAGCACGAAGATCCCGAGCGCGACGACCACGACCACGTTGTTGAGGACGGGCACCGCCATCGGCGCGCCGAAGCGGCCGCGGGCATTGAGGATCGCGCCCATCGTCGCGCCGGCGCCGTAGAACAGCACCTGCGGCAGGAACAGCCGCAGCAGCGCCGTCGCCAGCCGCACCTGGTCGCCGTCGAGGCGGCTGCCGTACGCCCGCACGATCCACGGCGCGAGCGCCTCGCCGAGGATCACCGCGACCGCGAGCGCGCCGACGACGAACGTCAGCAGCGCCTGCGCGAACGCCTCCCCGTCGTCGTCGTCCTCCTTCGCCGCCTGGACGAGCGGGCGCACGACGACGCTGGTGAGGATGCCGCCGAGGAGCAGCTCGTAGACGATGTTCGGCAGCGTGTTGCCGACGTTGTACGGGTCCGCGACCCGCGACAGCCCGAGCGCCCCCGCGACCGCCGCGAGCCGCACGAACCCGGTCGCCCGGGACGCGATCGTGCCGAGCGCCATGAGGCCGCTGGAGCGTTGCAGGCTGCCTTCGGTCATGCGGCCTCGGGCGCCGCGGTGCGGCGCGCGCCCCGGCGCCGCCGGACCAGCCGCGTCGCCGACGCCACCAGCAGCAGCCCGAACGCCACGCCCGTCACGCCCAGCGCCACCGCGCCGTACGCGGTGGAGCGGACGCGGACCGTCTCGCGGCGGCCGATCCGCGACCCGTCCGCCGCCAGCAGCTCGACCGTCACCGGGAACAGGCCGCCGGTCGTCGCCCGCCCCTTGATCGCGTGCGTCGACGAGCCGGGCGGCACGACCACGTCCTGACCGCGCTCGTACGCCTGCCTGCCCTCCAGCGCGAGCCGGCCGTTGGAGGTGATCCGCACCTTCACGCGGACCGTCTGGCCGAGGTCGTTCTGGAACGTCAGCGGGATCTTCCCGGACCGGCCGGTCATGGTGACCGGGCCGCCGGTGACCACCCGCACCCGGCCGAGCAGCCCGCCCAGCTCGGCGTCGACGGCGTCGGTCAGCCGCGTCCCCTGCGCCTGCGCCGACACCGCCCGCAGCAGCGCGTCGTCCAGGTCGGCGAGGCGGTCCGGCGCGCGCTTCGGGTCGGTGAGGATCGAGCGGAGCCGCTGCAACGACCGCCGCGCCTCGAGCGCGCGCCGCACCTGGTCGGCGGAGAGCACGCGGCTGCCGGGCGTGCGGGTGCGCGCCGCGGCGCTCTGCTCGTCGCGCAGCATCGCGTCCAGCCCGACCGGCTCCAGCCACGGGGCGGCCGCGGTCTGCGCGAGCAGGGACGCCGCGAAGTCGCTCACCGGGTCCCACGTCCGCGGCGGCGTGAGGACGACGTCGCGCGCGTCGGTGGGGCGTTCCAGCGCGGCCATCGCCGTGTCGGCGAGGAACCGTTGCGCGGCCAGCCGCGGCGCCGCCTCGCCGGCCGCGGCCGCCGCGACGAACCCGTTGAGCTGCGCGTCGGCGACCAGCGCCGTCACCGAGCCGAGCGCGCCCGGCGCGAGCGGCGTCGGCGCGGTCGGCGTGTAGTAGAGGTTCTCCGACAGCGGCAACGCCGCCTCCGGCACCACCACGCCGCGCGCGCCCTGGCCGGACAGCAACGCCTCCACCGCCGGGTCCAGCGTCGTCCCCGGCGGCCAGGCCAGCCGCACGTCGCCGGCGTTGCCGAGGTCGCGGCGCAGCACCTCGCGCCCGAGCAGGAACGCCCGGCCCGCGTCCGGCGCCAGCGCCGCCGTCGCCGTGGTCGCGACGTCCGGATCGGCGTACGGCAGCGGCAGCACCGTCGCGTGCGCCAGCGCCTTCTGCGCGCGGTCCAGCCAGTCGCGGGCGGCGGCGTTCTGCGTCCCCTCGCGCCCGCGCACGGTATACGGGCCGGTCATCCGGTGCAGCGCGTCGAGCAGCTCCGGGTCCACCGCCCAGGTCAGCGGCACGCCGCTGCCCGCGCCGATCGTGAGCAGCCGGTCCAGCCGGCCGTCGTTCACCAACGCCGCCAGGTCGTCGTCGGCGAAGTCGTTGCCGAGCAGCCGGTGCGACGGCTCCACCAGCGGCCACAGCCAGGCGACGCGCAGCCGCGGCGTGGTCGTCGGCCACCACATCGCGTACGTGTCGACCGCGCCCACGACCGTGAAGTGCGACCGCACCTCGATCCGCATCGGGTAGATGCCCGGCTGGCTCGCGCCGTGGAACGGCAGCTCGCCCAGCGGCACGTCGAACTCGACCTCGTCCGTCGCCCCCGGCGCCAGCTCACCGTCGCTGAGCCGCGTGTCCGCCACGCGGGTGCCGAGCCGGGCCGGCGTGCCGCCGTTGGCGATCGCGCTGCGGCCGCGCAACGCCGCACCGAACCGCAGGCCCACGCGCAGGCGGCGTTGCGTCTCGGTGGTGGTGTTCACGGCGCGGGCGCGGATGACGAGGCGTTCGGTCGTGCCCGGCACGAGCGCCGTCGACATGGCGCGGACGTCGACGCGGACGAGGTTCTCGTCCGGCCCCTCCTGCGCCGTCGCGGGCACCGCCGGCAGCGTCGCCGCGAGCACCGCCAGCGCGGCGAGCAGCCGCCTCACGCCGAGTCCGCGAGCAGCGCCGGGACCTTCTCCAGCAACGCCCGCTCGTCCGCGTACGCGAGCCGCTCCCGCGCCTCCGGCAACGGCACCCACGCCACCTCGGCGACCTCGACGTCCTCGTCGGACAGCTCGCCGCCGACGCGGAGCAGCAGGTAGTGGTGGACCGTCTTGTGCACGCGCTGCCCGTCGGCGACGAACCAGAAGTCGATCGAGCCCAGCGACCCCAGCACCTCGCCGCGGATGCCGGTCTCCTCGGCCACCTCGCGGACCGCCGCCGCCTCCGGCGACTCGCCCTCCTCGAGGTGCCCCTTCGGCAGCGACCAGAGCAGCCGCCCGCGCCGGTCGATCCGCCCGATCAGCGCCGCCGACGCCTCCGGGCTCGGCCGGTCGAGCACGATGCCGCCCGCCGAGATCTCCTCGACGCGCTGGAGCCGGCGCCGGCGCGGCGCCGGTCGGCCCGGGGGGGCGGCCACGCCGCGATCCTATGCGTCGCGGGCGGCGTTCCGGAGAGGGGTCAGCGCCGCAGCGCGGCCGGTGTCTCCCGCCACGGATCGCCCGCCGGCAGCACCACCGGGCCCGGCTCCACCAGCGGCGCCACCCGCGCGTCGAGCAGCGCCAGCAGGTCCGCCGCGCGGACCTTCAACGCCGTGCTGCCGTCGCCCGTCGGCGCGTACACGACCTCCTGGTCGCCCACCGCCGCGTCCGCCACCGCCGTCACGAACGCCGGCAGCCCCACCGGCGGCACCAGCCCCGGGTGGGAGTCGGTCACCTCGGAGACCCGCGCCGCCGGCGTCGGCCGCACCGTCCGCGCGCCGACCGCCCGCGCCAGCGCCGTCGTCGCCACCGCCGCGTCCGCCGGCAGCAGCGCCGCGAGCAGCGCGTCGTCGGCGTCGAACAGCCGGACCGCCACGCAGGACGTCCCCGGCAGGCCCAGCACGTCCGGCAGCTCGACCGCGCTGTCGATGCGGCGCGGGAGGTGGACGATCTCGTGCAGGACCTCGGCGTCGATGAGCCGTCGGGTGACGTCGACCGGGCCGCGCATGGTGCTCCGTTCAGGGGGTGGGCTCCCACGCTAGGACACGGCGCGGGTGAGGGGGAAGAGCCCGGAACAGGCAGCCCGTTGCTGGACGACTCAGCGTCCTACCCGCCGTTGCGAGGATCAAACCCCGGATCGGCTAGAGATGCCGGGCGGCCTCGTCCGCGAACGCGGGCACCCCCGCCCGCGCCAGCCGCGCGAGCAGGTCGCCCACCTCCAGCGGCGGCCGACGCGTGTGCTCCGCCTGCTCGCGCAGCACGTCGAGGACCACCGGCGGCGCCAGGTCGAGCTGGTCCAGCAGGAACGTGTCCGGATCGACGGCCGTGAGGTCCAGCGGGGCGAGCGAGTACTCCGGGAAGTCCTTGAGGTTGAACGTCACGACCGTCTGCGCGCCGCCGCGCAACGCCGCCGCCACGACGTGGCGGTCGTCCGGGTCCGGCAGGTCGATCCCGTCCACGAGGCGCTGCCACCCCGTGACGCGGGCGTCCTCGAAGGTCTCGTCCATGTCGCGGAACCGCCGCGCCACGAACTCCGGGTCCAGCTCCGGGTGGATGTCCCGCACGGCGTCCGCCGCCTCGGCGAGGATCCGGCGCGACCACAGCGGCCGGTACAGCCCGCGCTCCGCGACCCGCAGCAGCGTGTCGGCCAGCGCGATCGGCACAAGCGCGCACGCGTCGAGCAGTCCCCCGTACCTCCCCACCGGCTACACCCGGCGCGCCCGTCGCCGGCGGGCGGCCCGCAACGCCGCCGCGTAGTCGTCCGGGGAGCCCTCGTACGCGCCGGCCTCGCCCGCCTCCTCGGTCATGCGGTTGAGGGTCGCGCGCCGCTCGCTGGTCCGTGCCTCCCGGTACGTCAGGAGGTCCGCGAGCCGCACCCGGCGGTGCCGCCCCGGCTGCTCGAACGGGATCGCGCCGCTCTCCAGCAGCTTGACCAGCGTGGGCCGGCTCACCCCGAGCAGGTCCGCCGCCTCCTGCGTCGTCAGCCGCTGGGCCAGCGGCGCGACCGTGATCGCCCGCCCCGCGCGCAGCGCGTCGACCACCTGCACCAGCACGTCGTACACCTGCGCGGGCAGCGACACGGCGTTGCCGTCCGGGTCGACCAGGCACGGCGCGTTCTCGTGCGTGTGCAGGAACCGCGCCAGGTCGAGCAGGGTGTCCAGGTCGTCGGGCGGCAGCACCGTCCGCTCGAGCCGCGCCCGCTCCGCCACCGCCACTCCCATACCCCCACCCTCCCACCAATTCGAAAGATTCGCAAGTACTCGCCCCACCATGCCGACGCCGTAGGCTTCCGCCCCGTGTCCCGCCTCACCGACGCGCAACGCTCGGCCGTCACCGAGCTGCTGCGCATCGCCCCCGTCGCCGACGACCTCGGCCGCCGCTTCGCCGCCGCCGGCCACCGCCTCTACCTCGTCGGCGGCTCGGTCCGCGACGCGCTGCTCGGCCGGCTCGGCGACGACCTCGACTTCGCCACCGACGCCCGCCCGGAGCAGGTGCTCGCGCTGGTCGAGCCGTGGGGGTCGACGTGGGAGACGGGCCGGGCGTTCGGCACGATCGGCGTGGCGCGCGGCGACGTCCGCTGCGAGATCACGACGTTCCGCGCCGAGTCGTACGACCCGGAGTCCCGCAAGCCCGAGGTCGTCTACGGCGACAGCCTCGACGGCGACCTGGTCCGCCGCGACTTCACCGTCAACGCCATGGCGGTCGCGCTGCCCGACCATGAGTTCGTCGACCCGTACGGCGGCCTCCGCGACCTGGCCGAGGGTGTGCTGCGGACGCCGGGGGCGCCGGAGGACTCGTTCGGGGACGACCCGTTGCGGATGCTGCGGGCGGCGCGGTTCGCGGCGCAGCTCGGGTTCACGCCCGCGCCGGAGGTCGTCGCGGCGATGGCCGCCATGGCCGAACGCCTCACCATCGTGTCCGCGGAACGCATCCAGGGCGAGCTGTCCAAGCTGCTGCTCGGCGCCTCGCCGGTGCGCGGCCTGACGCTGCTGGTCGACACCGGCCTGGCCGAGATCGTGCTGCCGGAGCTGCCCGCGATGCGCCTGGCGATCGACGCGGTGCACCAGCACAAGGACGTGTACCTGCACTCGCTCGCGGTGCTGGAGAACGCCATCGCCCGCGAGGACGCGGGTCCGGACCTGACGCTGCGCATGGCGGCGCTGCTGCACGACATCGGCAAGCCGGCGACGCGCGAGATCGGCCCGGACGGGGTGTCGTTCCACCACCACGAGGTGGTCGGCGCGAAGCTCGCACGCAAGCGGCTGCGCGCGCTGAAGTACCCGAAGCAGTTCACCGAGGACGTGTGCCGGCTGATCGAGCTGCACCTGCGGTTCCACACGTTCCGGATGGGCTGGACCGACTCGGCGGTCCGCCGCTACGTCACCGACGCCGGCGACCTGCTCGACCGCCTGCACAAGCTGGTGCGTTCGGACTGCACGACCCGCAACCGCGCCAAGGCCGAACGGCTCGCCGCCTCCTACGACTCCCTCGAACGCCGCATCGTCGAGCTGGCCAAGGCCGAGGAGCTGAAGGCGATCCGGCCGGACCTCGACGGCCGGGAGATCATGGAGCTGCTCGGCCTGCCGCCGGGGCCGGCCGTCGGGCGGGCGTACCGGTACCTGCTCGACCAGCGGATGGAACGCGGCCCGATCCCGCACGACGAGGCCGTCGCGCTGCTCCGCGAGTGGGCCAGCACCAACCTCTAGTCACAAATGACTACGGCAACACCACCCGCCCGGGTCATGCGCTTCCGGGCCGGACGCCCCGATCATGACGATGTGACCGGAAAGCTCCCCCGGGCCGTCGCGGCGACCGCCGTCGCGGCCTGCGTGGTCGCCGCCCTGACCGGGTGCGGCCGGGACGTTCGCGACGAGGCCGTCGCGCTCTCCGGCGTGCGCGACGCCGTCGTCGTCTCCGGCGGCGCCACCCGCGCGGCGGTCGACGGCGAGAAGCTGCGCAAGGGCGACCGGGTCCGCACCGGCAAGGCCGGCACCGCGACGCTGGCCGTGCGCGGCCGCCGCGTCGTGCTCGGCGGCGGCACCGACGTCGTCGTCCCGGACGGCGCGAGCGTGGACCTGGCGCGGGGCGACCTGCTGGTCGACCACCGGCACGGCCCCGGGCTCGTGGTCCGCGCGGGCGACACGGTCGTGGACCGGTTCGGCACGGGCGGGGTGCGGGTGGCGCGGTCGTTCGCGGTCACCGTCGCCGCGCTGTCCACGACCGCGCGCGTCGGCGTCCGCGCCGGCGGCACGCTGCGGCTCCAGCGGCTCTACCAGGTCGGCGTGCCGGGGCGTTCGCTGCCGCGCAACGCCGTGCCGGTGACGTTGCGCGACGACGCGTGGGAGCGTTCGGTGATCCCGAAGGTCGTCGCCGACGACCTGCACCTCAACGACCTCGCCGCGGGCCTGGACACGCCGGGCGCGACGGTGGTGCCGGCGGTCTACCGGCCGGCCGCGGGCGGCCTGGTGAGCGACGTGGTCCTCGCCGACGCGCTGGCGCGGGCGGCGCGGGTGGCCCCGGCGCGCGCGGCGACGCTGCGGGCGGAGGGCGCCTCGTGGGGCGTCGTCGCGGCGCTGCTGGACACGTCGGCGGTCGACGCGGCGAGCGCGCTCGCCGACGTGCTGAAGGGCGTCCCGGCGAGCACGCCGCGGGACACCGCGACCTCCGGCCCGATCGTGGCCGGCCCGACGCCGGAGCCGCCGGTGCCGGGCGCGACGCCGACGCCGACCCGGTCACCCGATCGGACCAGCCGGCCGGACCCGCCGCCGACGACCACGCCGACCGTGACGCCGACGACGGTGTCGCCGAGCCCGTCGTCGATCATCGACGAGGTGAAGAAGATCCTCCCGCCGACGCCGTCGCCGCTGGGCGACGTGCTCGGCCTGCTGCCGTGACGGCGGCGTAGCCGACGGCGGTGGCGCCGTACCCGGCGGCGATGAGCGCGAGGAACGCGTACGACCGGCCGGTGTCCGGCAGGATCAGCGCCGCGACGACCGCGGCGGAGACGAACGTGACGTTGAACAGGATGTCGTAGAACGCGAACACCCGGCCGCGGTACGCGTCCGCCACCGTCTCCTGCACGATCGTGTCGACGCAGATCTTCGAGCCCTGCGCGACCAGCCCGAGCAGCAACGCCGCCACGAGGAACGCCGGCAGCGTGTACGGGAAGCCGAGCGCCACCTCGACCACGCACGCGCCCGCGAACAGCCCGACGACCCAGCGGTCCTTGCCGATCCGCCGGGTCACCCACGGCGTGAGGAACGCCGCCGCGAACACGCCGATCGCCGACGCGCCGAGCACCTGCCCGAGCCCGCCGAGCCCGGCGCGGAAGACCCCGTGCGGGCGGAAGTAGTTCCGGTACAGCAGCAGCGTCGCGACCGTGGACAGGCCGTAGAAGAACCGGTGCGCGGAGATGGCGAGCAGCGCGTACGCCGGCGTGCGCCGCCGCCAGACGTGCCGCGCGCCGGCCGAGATGCCGCCGAGCACCGCGCGCAACGCGTCGGCCGTCGGCACCCGCTCGTCGTCCGGATCCGGGCCGAGCAGGTCCGGGTCCATCCGCGCCGCGAGCCACGCGCTGCCCAGGTAGACCAGCCCGGCCGCGACGACGACCGCCGCCGAGCCCGCGTCGCCGCCGGCGAGGGTGCGGACGCCGTAGCCGAGCGCGCCGCCGAGGACCGCCATCAACGTGCCGGAGGTCGTGGAGACGGAGTTCGCCAGCACCAGCCGTCCCGGCCGGACGACGTGCGGCAACGACGCCGACAGCGACGACAGGAAGAACCGGTTGACGCTGAGCACCGCGAGCGTGGCGACGTAGAACGCCGGGTTCTCGACGCCGCGCCCGACGAGCACCGCGACCAGCGCGATCAACACCGCCCGCACGACGTTCGCGCGCACCAGGATGGTCCGCCGCCGCCAGCGGTCGATGAACACGCCCGCGAACGGTCCGACCACGGAGTACGGCAGCAGCAGCGTCGCGAACCCGGCCGCCGTCCGGCCCGCCGTCGCCTGCTTCTCCGGCGAGAACAGCACGAAGCTCGCGAGCGCCACCTGGAACACGCCGTCGGCGAGCTGGCCGGACAGCCGGGTCGCGTAGAGCTGCCCGAAGTGCGGCTCGCGCAGGACCGCGCGCAGGTCCGCGACGAAGGGCACAGGCGCAACATGACCACATCGGGCCATTCCACGCATCCTCGGCGTCGTTCACGATGCCGGACATGGAGACGGACCGGAGGCTGCGGGCGGCGTTGCTGCCCTACCAGCCGCGGCTGCTCGCCGACGTCCTCGACACCCTGGACGAGGCCGTCGTCGTGCTGGGGGAGACCGGTCACGTCCTCGCCGGCAACGTCGCCGCCGCCAGGCTGCTCGGCGTCCGCCGCGGCCGCCGCACGACCGATGCGCACGGCTCCGACGTCGTGTCCATCGCCGACGACGCCGGCGCCGAGGTCGACGTCACCGACTACGACGCGTGGCGCGACCGGGCGCTCCTCGGCGCGACCTGCGCGCTGCGGGTGCGCCGCGCCGACGGCACGGTGCGGTGGGTGGCGGCGTCCGCGCAGGCGCTGCACGACGACGCCGTGGTCTGCCGCTTCACCGACGTGACCCGCCGCCGCGACCTCGAACGCCGCGCCGCCCAGGCCGCGGACCAGGCCGCCCGCGCGGAGATCGACCTCGTCGCGGCCGAACGCCGCGTGGCGATGCTCGAGGACCTGCTCGCGCAGCTCGCGACCAAGCGCGCCGGCGAGCAGTAGCGGTCACGCGGGCTGCGGCCCCGCGTCGAGGCGGGCGCGGGCGAGCCGCTCCGCCGCCTCCTCCGTGCTGATCCCGGCCGCGTCGGCCTGGCGGTAGATCTCCCGCAGCGTCGTGCCGATGCCGATGAGGCCGCGTTCGACCTGCTCCTCGGTCCAGCCGAGCTGCTCGTAGCCGATCAGGTGGATCGCGCCGCCGCCGTTGATGACGAAGTCCGGCGCGTAGAGGATGCCGGCCTCGCGCAGCAGCTCGCCGTCGGACCGGTCCGACAGCGGGTTGTTCGCGGCGCCGGCGACGATGCGGCAGCGCAGCCGCGGGATCGTCGTCGGGTCGAGCACGCCGCCGGTCGCGCACGGCGCGTACACGTCGCACTCGGTCTCCAGCACCGACGCCGGCGCCACGACCTCGACGCCGAGGCGGTCGTACAGCGCCTCGACGCGTTCCAGCGACACGTCGCTGACGATGACGTGCGCGCCGGCCTTGACCAGCATCTCGACCAGCGGCTCGCCGACCGCGCCGGTGCCCTGCACGAGCACGCGCTTGCTGGTGAGGTCCTCCGCGCCGTCGAGGTGCGCGACGCTCGCGACGATGCCGTGGAACACGCCCGTCGCCGTGTCCGGCGCGCTCGACCCGCTGCCGCCCTTCTCGACGCTGCGGCCGAACGCGTACGGCGTCACCTCGTTGATGGTGTCCATGTCGGCGGAGTTGGTGTTCATGTCCGGCCCGGTGCGGTACCGGCCGCCGAGCGCGGCGATGTTGCGCGCGTGGTGCAGCAGCAGGTCGCGCCGCACCTGCGGGTCGAGCTCGCCGGGGACGGCGAGCACCGACTTGCCGCCGCCCATCGGCAGCCCGGCGACGGCCATCTTCAACGTCATCGCCTCGCCGAGGCGGCACGCGTCGAGCAGCCCGTCCTCGGCGCGCGCGTAGGTCTTCATCCGGGTGCCGCCGCCCGCCGGCCCGAGCCGGGTCGAGTGGACGGCGATGAACATGTACGCGCCGGACGGCTCGTCGTACGCCGTCAGCGCGTACTCGCCATCCCAGTCCCGCAGGACGTTCTCCACCGGACGCAACCCTTCTGGTACGGCCCCGTTGTCGCTCGCGAAGGGTACCGGGCGGTCCGGAGCGGGTCGCGCCGGCAGGGTTGTTCACGCGTTCCGGCCCGGACGCTCCGGTTCCCTGCCACCCTCTGCTGCACCGGCCCGGCCGGGCCGGAGGGGAGGCCGCCGCCGCGCGGCGGCCGAGGGAATGAGGATCACTCATGCGCTCGTACAACGCAGCCCGCCGTCGGCTCGTCAGGTCGGCCGTGGTCGGCGCCGCGCTCGCGGCCGTCACGTCGTTGACGCCGGTGGCGGCGACCAGCGCCTCGGCGGCGGTCAGCCCGACGAAGCTCTGCGCCGACCACGGGGGCGTCGACATCGTCGGCAAGGGCTGGGTGAGCTGCATGGACGGCGAGGCGTTCCACCTCTCCTAGCGGCTCCGCGGAACGCGAAGGCCCGTCCCCTCGGGGACGGGCCTTCGTGACGAACAGAGCGGCTACTCGCCGGCGATGAACTCCTCGGTGAGGCGGCGGCACTCGTCGTCGCGGTACTGCTCCGGCGGGCTCTTCATGAAGTACGAGCTCGGCCCGAGCAGCGGGCCGCCGATGCCGCGGTCCTTCGCGATCTTGCAGCAGCGGAGCGCGTCGATGACCACGCCGGCGGAGTTCGGGCTGTCCCAGACCTCGAGCTTGTACTCGAGGTTCAGCGGCACGTCGCCGAACGCCCGGCCCTCGAGACGGACGTACGCCCACTTGCGGTCGTCGAGCCAGCCGACGTAGTCGGACGGGCCGATGTGGACGTTCTTCTTGCCGATGTCGTGCGAGAGCTGGCTGGTGACGGCCTGCGTCTTGGAGATCTTCTTCGACTCCAGGCGCTCGCGCTCCAGCATGTTCATGAAGTCCATATTGCCGCCGACGTTGAGCTGCATCGTGCGGTCCAGGATCACGCCCCGGTCCTCGAACAGCTTCGCGAGGACGCGGTGGGTGATCGTCGCGCCGACCTGGCTCTTGATGTCGTCGCCGACGATCGGGACGCCCGCGGCGCGGAACTTCTCGGCCCACTCCGGCGTGCCCGCGATGAACACCGGCAGGCAGTTGACGAAGCCGACGCCCGCGTCGATCGCGCACTGCGCGTAGAAGCGCGCGGCGTCCTCCGAGCCGACCGGCAGGTAGCAGACGAGCACGTCGGCCCGGCTGTCCTTGAGCGCCTGGACGACGTTCACCGGCTCGGCGTCGGACTCCTCGACCATCTCGCGGTAGTACTTGCCGAGGCCGTCGAGCGTGTGCCCGCGCTGCACCTCGACGTTCAGCGGCGGCACGTCGGCGAGCTTGATGGTGTTGTTCTCGCTGGCGAAGATCGCCTCGGAGAGGTCGCGACCGACCTTCTTCCCGTCGACGTCGAACGCCGCGACGAACTCGATGTCGCGGACGTGGTAGCCGCCGACCTCGACGTTCATCAGGCCGGGGACCCGCGAGTCCGGGTCGGCGTCGCGGTAGTACTCGACACCCTGAACGAGCGACGAGGCGCAGTTGCCGACGCCCACGATGGCGACGCGTACCGAGCCCATGCGGTGCTCCCTTTGCTTCAAGTCGGTGGTTTCTGGGTCAGGCCTGCTTGGTGCGTTCGCTGGCGATCAGCTCGTTCAGCCAGCGGACCTCGCGCTCCACGGACTCCAGCCCGTGCTCCTGCAACGCGAGGGTGTACGCGTCGAGCTTCTCCCGGGTCCGCTGCAGCCCGGCCCGGAAGCCGGCGCTGCGCTCCTCGAGCCGGTTGCGCCGGCCCTCGAGGATGCGGATCCGGGTGTCGGCGTCGGTCTGCGCGAAGAACGCGAAGTGCACGCCGAACGTCTCGTCCTCCCACTGGGAGGGCCCGCCCTCGGCAAGGAGCTCCTGGAAGTGCTCCTTGCCCTCGGCGGTGAGCTTGTAGACGACCTTGCCGCGGCGGCCGGGGCCGACCGCGCCGGCGGTGTCCTTGGTGATCCAGCCGTGCTGCTCCATGCGGTTCAGGCACGGGTACAGCGAGCCGTACGAGAACGCCCGGAAGTGCCCGAGCATGAGGTTGAGCCGCTTGCGCAGCTCGTACCCGTGCAGCGGCGACTCGTGCAGCAGGCCGAGGACGGCGAACTCGAGAACCATGAGCGCCGCCCCTCTCGTTACGGTCCGTGTGCTTCTCGATACATCGGAGTGACGTATCGATCCGATATATCGCACCGTACGTCCGACCGCACCGCCCGTCAACTCGACACGGTCCGCGGCGCGTGTCGGCGGCGCGCCGTTCCGGATGCCAGCGCGGGCGGGCGGCGTTAGCCTCGAACGATGCTCCGGACGCAGCGCGCCACGGTGGAGTACGGCCTCGCGCGCCGTGCCGCCCTGTACGAGCTGTTCTCCGGCCGCGCGTCGACCATGGACGTCTGCGACGCGCACCCGTACCTGCTCCGCGCCGCGAAGTACCACGGCGAGCCGACGACCGAGCCGTGCCCGGTCTGCAAGAAGGGGCCGCTGATCCACGTCACCTACACCTACGGCGACGTGTTCAAGGAGACGTCCGGCCGGGTGCGCGCCACCGCCGAGCTGGCGGCGCTGGAACGCGAGCACCCCGAGTTCCGCGTCTACGTGGTCGAGGTGTGCCGCGACTGCGCCTGGAACCATCTGGTCTCGAGCTTCGTCCTGGGGACGAACGGCCTGCGCGCGCGCCGCGCGACGCAGGCGCAGCGGTAGCCGCCACGGTTGGCGATCTTCACGGTAGGGCAGCATGTCGTCACGATGAGTACCTCAGCGTCCGCGCGCGCGCCGCGCGCCAAGGCTTCCGGTGGCAACTGGCTGGTCCGTCGCTGGCGGTCGCTGCCGCCCCGCGGGCGGCGGGTGTTCGCGATCGCGGTGGTGTCGCTGTTCGTGGCGGTCGTCGCGCTCGTCGGCACCGCGTACGCGACGGCGAAGGTGCCGAAGCCGAGCGACCTCGACAACAAGCAGGCGACGGTGATCCTCTACCGCGACGGCTCGGTGCTGGGCCAGATCGCGAAGGAGAACCGCACCGACGTGCCGCTCGCCGACGTGCCGCCGCACGTGCGGGACGCGGTGCTCGCCGCCGAGGACCGCGGCTACTACAAGCACTCCGGCATCTCGGTCACCGGCATCGCGCGGGCGGCGTTCCAGGACGTGTTCGGCCACGGCGCGAAGCAGGGCGGCTCGACCATCACCCAGCAGTACGCGCGGAACAAGTTCCTCAGCCAGCACCGCACGTTCGCCCGCAAGTTCCGCGAGTCGATCATCGCGGTGAAGCTGGACCGCAAGTACTCGAAGGACCAGGTCCTCGAGTGGTACCTCAACACCATCTACTTCGGCCGCGGCGCGTACGGCGTCGAGGCCGCGTCGCAGACCTACTTCGGCGTCCACGCCAAGCAGCTCACCGTCGAGCAGGGCGCGGTGCTCGCCGCGCTGATCCGCTCCCCCGAGGGCGGCGACCCGGCGATCGCGCCGAACACCGCGCACCGCCGCTGGCAGGCCGTCCTCGACGGCATGGTCGAGATGAAGAGGCTGCCGAAGGAGAAGGCGGCCGGCGCGAAGTACCCCGCGATCCGCGACCGCCGCGCCCGCGCCGGCAGCGCCGGCAACGGCACCGGCGCCGGACCCACCGGCTACATCATCGAGGCCGTCCGCAACGAGCTCCGTTCCCACGGCTTCGGCAACGCCGAGATCGACAGCGGCGGCCTGCGCGTCACCACCACGCTCGACCGCAAGCGCCAGGACAACGCCGTCAAGGCCGTGACCGGCGTGCTGGACGACCCGGCGAAGGACCCGCACGCCGCGCTCGTCGCGATCCAGCCCGGCACCGGCCAGGTCGTCGCCATGTACGGCGGCCGCGACTACGGCGGCAAGGGTGAGAAGAGCTACATCAACTACGCGCTGAACGAGCGGCAGCCCGGCTCGTCGTTCAAGCCGTTCGTGCTCGCCGCCGCGCTGGACGACGGCATTAGCCTCAAGAGCACCTGGGACGGCCACTCGCCGCAGACGTTCGCGAACTACCCGGTCCACAACTTCGGCGACGAGCAGTTCGGCCGCATCGACCTGGTCCAGGCCACCGCCCACTCGGTCAACACCGTGTACGTGCCGCTCGGCATGAAGGTCGGCTTCGACAAGACGATGGAGACCGCCCACCGGCTCGGCATCCCCGACGGCGTCACCTGCAACGACCACAAGGACGCGACGATCTACCTCGGCACCTGCGAGATCGCGCCGGTGGACGAGGCGGCGTCGTTCGCGACGTTCGCCGCGAAGGGGAAGGCCGCCGGCTGGCACCTCGTCACCGAGGTGAAGGACCGCAAGGGCCACCGCGCGTACGCCGCCAAGGTCGAGCGGCGCGAGGCGCTCAGCGAGGGCGAGGCCGCGGACGCGATCTACGCGATGCGCGCCGTGGTCGAGCAGGGCACCGCCCGCTCCGCCGCCCTCGGCCGCCCCGCCGCCGGCAAGACCGGCACCACCAGCGACAACACCAACGCCTGGTTCTCCGGCTTCGTCCCGCAGCTCGCCGCCACCGTCTGGATGGGGTACGAGCCGAAGCCCGGCAGCGGCATCGCGCCGTTGAAGAACCTGCACGGCTACTACGAGGTCACCGGCGGCACGCTGCCCGCGAAGATCTGGCACGAGTTCATGGCGGCGGCTCTCGAGGGTGTCCCCGTCGAGGACTTCCCGCCGCCGGTGTTCGGCGGCCACGCCGTGAACCCGGCCCCGAGCACCTCCGCCACGCCCACGCCGTCGGCCACCGCGACGCCGACCGCCACCCCGTCGGCGACGCCCACGGCCGAGGTCACCGTGACGGTCGAGCCGACGGTGGTCCCGACGCTCGAGACGAAGTCCCCGAAGCCCACCAAGACGGAGACGACCACCGCGCCACCGCCGTCGGACTCCCCGACCCCGGCGCCCGCCAGCCAGGCGCCGGCGTCGGGTGCGCCGCCTGGCTGACGCCGACGCCCCCTGCCGCTCCCGCTAGTTCCGCGCCGCTGCGCGGCGCTCCCTCAGTCGCGGGAGCGGCAGGGGGCATCGTCGTCTCTCCCCGTGCGGTCCCGTGCAGAGCGCCGTCCGGTCGGGCACGATGCGGGGCATGCCCGTGCGTGCCGACGAGATCTCGCCGCCGTCCCACACCGACCCCGTCGTGCGGGGGGCGACCACGATCGTCGGGGGGCCGGTCGGGAAGCACGCGCGGCTGGGGGCGGCGACGTTCTGGACGCCGGCGCGGGTGCTGGTGTCGCTGGCGATGCTGACGTTCACGCTCGGGTTCGTCATGAAGGCCCCGTGCCGGGGGCACGCATGGACCAACCACTACCAGTACACGCGGCTGTGCTACTCCGACGTGTACGCGCTGTACTTCAGCGAGGGCATCGCCGACGGGAAGGTGCCGTACCGGGACCACCCGGTGGAGTACCCGGCCGTCATCGGCGGGCTGATGTGGGGCGCCGGGACGCTCTCCGACGACGCCACCGACTTCTTCGACGTCACCGCCGGGATGCTGCTCGTCTGCGCGGTGGCGACCGTCGGGCTCACCGCCGGGAGCGCCGGGCGGCGGCCGTGGGACGCGGCGCTGGTCGCGCTGGCACCCGGGCTGCTGCTGCACGGCACCACCAACTGGGACCTCGCCGCCGTCGCGCTTGCCGCCGGCGGCCTCTACGCCTGGTCGCGAAGACAGCCGGAGGTCTCCGGGCTGCTCCTCGGGCTGGCGATCGCCACCAAGCTCTACCCGGTGCTGTTCGTCGTCGGGCTGTTCTTCCTCTGCGTCCGCGCCGGGCGCTGGGTCGAGTGGCTGCGGATGGCGGCCGTGGCGGCCGGCGCGACGCTGCTCGCGTACCTGCCGGTCGTCGCGATCGCGAACAAGTTCGAGGTGGAGGCGTGCGGGCACAAGGTCGTGCAGCCTGCCTGGCAGCAGTTCTTCACGCTCAACCGCTGCCGCGGCGCCGACTGGGACTCCGTCGCGTTCGCCGTCAACCACCTCACCGGCCGCAGCCTCGGCCTCGACGCGCTGAACCGCGTCACCGCGCTCGCCACCCTCGCCGTCGTCGCCGGTGTGGGGCTGCTCGTCGTCACCGCGCCCCGGCGGCCCCGGGTCGCGCAGGTGCTGTTCCTGCTGGTGGCCGGGTTCCTGCTCGTGAACAAGGTGTTCTCACCGCAGTACACCCTCTGGCTGATCCCGCTCGCGGCGCTCGCCCGCCCGCGCTGGGGCGCGTTCCTCGCCTGGCAGGGCGCGGAGATCCTCGTGCTGTTCACCCGCTTCTACTACTTCGTCAACTACGACAACCCGGCGCAGGGCATCGACGGCGACTGGTTCGTCGGGGCGGTGCTGCTCCGCGACGCGCTGCTGCTCCTCGTCGTGGCGCTGGTCGTCCGCGAGATCCTCCAGCCGTTCCACGACGTCGTCCGCCGCGACGGCGAGGACGACCCGGCCGGCGGCGTGCTCGACGGCGCGTTCGACCGGCGGGACGCGGTCGCCACCGCATGACCACGGTCGCCACCCGCCCGGCCCGCGCGCGGCACGCCGCCGGCGCCCGCGTCACGGCGTGGACGGCGGCCTGGGAGGCGTTGCCGATCTGGCTCGCCAGCCGGGTCGCCGTCGCCCTCGCCGGCCTCGCCGGCGCGTGGGTGCTCCAGGGCCGCAACGCCCGCAACGTCGAGCCGTGGCTGCACCTGTGGCAGCACTGGGACGCCGACCTGTTCGTCAAGGTCGCGCGGTTCGGCTACCCGCCGACCACCGCGTACCCGGACCGCACCGAGGTCGACTTCCCCGCCATGCCGATCGCGCTGCGGGTCGCGCACGTCCTCACCGGCAACTGGACCGCCGCCGGCCTGCTCGTCTCGCTCGTCGCGGGCGGCGTCGCCGCCTGCGCGCTCTACCACCTCGCCGCCCGCGCCGACGGCCCCGTCGCCGGCCGGCACGCGGTGATCTACCTCGTCTGCTTCCCGTACGCCGTGTTCCTCTTCGCCGGCTACTCCGAGGCGCTGTTCCTCGCGTTCGCGACCACCTCGTGGGTGTTCGCGAAGCAACGCCGCTGGGGTCCGGCCGCGCTCTGCTGCGCGGGCGCGTCGTTCACCCGCATCCTCGGCCTCTGCCTCGCGCTCGCGCTGATCCTCGAGTACGTCATCGCGTCCTGGCGGGCCGACGGCTTCCCGTCGATCTTCCGACCGCACGCCGCCTGGCTGGTTGCGCCGTTCGTCTCCACGGGGACGTTCGTGCTCTACATGCACCGCCGCACCCGGCAGTGGGACTTCTACCAGGAGGCGCAGGAGGCCGGCTGGCACCGGCACCGCGACACGATCGCCAACGGCTTCCGCACCGTCTTCAACGCCGCCAAGGGACCCGACCAGGCCGGGTTCTACGCGTGGTCGTGGCGCGCCGAGCTCGGCGCGGTGCTGCTCGGCGCGCTGCTCGTGGTGCTGCTGATCGTCGCCGGCTACTACGCCGAGGCGCTCTACGTCGCGACCAGCACCTACCTGCTCGCCGCGCAGAACTACTACGCCTCGTCGGTGCGCGCCGCGCTCGTGTGGTTCCCGCTGTACCTGCTGCTGGCCCGCGTCACCGCGCGCCGCCCGGCGCTGCACCCGTGGGTCGTGTCGTTGACGGCGCCGTTGATGGTGGTGTTCGTGCTCGTCTTCAACCAGGGCGGCTGGGTCGGCTAGAGCACCCCGAACCGCACCGCGAGCAGCACCCGCAACGCCTCGACGCCGTGCCGCCAGGTGATCTTCTTGCCCTCCGCGCGCGTCCGCGACCGGTAGGTGATCGGGATCTCGAACGGCCGGATCCCCCGCTTGAGCAGCTTCGCCGTCAGCTCCGGGTCGGCGCCGAACCCGTCCTCGCGGATGCGCAGCTCGCGGTACAGCGGCAGCGGCAGCAGCTTGAAGCAGGTCGACAGGTCGGTGATGTAGGCGTTGAACAGCACGTTGGCGGCCGTCGTCACGAACCGGTTCCCCAGCACGTACCAGTACGTGTATGCGCTGGTGCCGCCGAACACGCGGGTGCCGTAGACGACCTCGGTCTCGCCGGAGAGCACCGGCTCCAGCAGCTTCGGGATCTGCTCGGGCGGGTACTCGAGGTCCGCGTCGTAGACGAGCAGGTAGTCGCCGGTCGCGTGCTGCGCGGCGGTGCGGACGGCGGCGCCCTTGCCGCGGTTGCGGGGGTGCCGCGCGACGACGACCCGGTCGTCGGTGCCGGCGAGCGCGGCGACCTTCTCGGCGGTGCCGTCGGTGCTGCCGTCGTCCACGACGACCAGCTCGACGTCGCACGGGAACGTCACGCCGAGCAGCCGCTTCGCAGCCAGCTCCACCGTGCGCGCCTCGTCGTAGACGGGCATCAGGACGGACAGCTTCACGCCGCCGACGATAGCGGCGGCTACGGCAGCAGGCGGGGCATCCCGGCGTCGAACGTCCCCGAGCGCGGGTCGCTGGCGCCGTGCAGGTGGTCGTCGGCGGTGAGCCGGTACGTGTACGACGAGCCGGGCAGGGCGGGCAGGCCGTTCGGCAGGACGCCGTCCCACGACACCGCGATCCGGGTGCCGCGCCCGCTCGCGCGCGCGACGACGTCGCCGTCGGAGGTCCGGATCGTCGCGACCCACCAGGCGGCGTGGTCGATCGACGCCTTGACGGTGACCGGGTCCGGCGAGCGCACCGGCGCGCCGGTGACGACCGGCTTGGCGATCACGGCGCGCAGCAGCCGCCACGCGCCGGCGCGGATCGCGGGCAGGTGCCCGTACGCGTACCGGCCGGGGCAGGCGGTGATCCCGAGGTCGCGGTGGCCGGGCATCCGGGAGACGGTGACGCGGGTGCCGCGCGGGAACCGCGGCGACCCGGCCGAGGTCAGCGTCACGGTCCCGCGCGGGTCGATGCGCCACCGCTCGGCCGCCCATGCACCGACCCGCTGCACCGCGCCGAGCAGCGCCGCGGGGGTGTCGACGGCGTCGTAGTTGCCGAGCAGCGAGACGCCCATCGTGTGCTCGTTGAACCCGGCCGTGTGCGCGCCGACGACGCCCTTCGCGAAGTCGCCGTAACGGCCCTCGTACACGGTGCCGAACCGGTCGACGAGCAGGTTGTAGCCGATGTCGGACCAGCCGCGGGAGCGCGTGTGGTACGCGTAGACCGCCCGGACGAACGACGCCGCCTCGGCCTGCGTGTAGTCGTTCGAGGTGACCGTGTGGTGGACGACGAGCGCGGTCGGCGTCGTGTACGAGACGCCGCCGGAACGCAGCCGCTCGTCCGCGCCCCACCCCGGCCGGGTGACGACGGAGCCGAGCCGCGGCAGCGTCCGCGTGTGCGGCGCCGACGAGGAGGAGGCCGACGCGGTGCCGCCGCCGGCGAAGTCGACCGCCGCGTCGCGCACCACCCCGTCCGGCACGACGCGGACGGTCACCAGCGAGACGGCGGAGCCGAGCCACACGGGCTCGGTGCCGGCGCGGGGGCCGGGGACGGCGTCGTTCTCGACGTCCTCCCAGGCGCCGAGCCCGCGCCGCACGGCGACGGCCGCGCTGCCGGAACGCCACGTCACGCCGAGCAGTACGGCCCCGCGCGGGACGGCGTAGGTGCGTTCGAGGGGCCGCGTCAGCGTTCCCAGCGCGTGCCGGGTGAACGACGGCAACGCCGCCGACGACGGCACGGCGAAGAACGCGAGCAGCAGGAACCCGGCCACGAGGCCACGGACGAGACGGCGCACAGGAGCCCCCCAAGGACTGCCGGAACCCTACTAACGCGGCAGCCGCCCGCGAAGGTACGCGATGTCCGCCGCCTGCCCCTCGACGCCGCCCGGCGTCTCGCAGACGACCGGCGCGCCGGCCAGCTCGACCACCGACACGAGCACGTCCGGGTCGATCTGGCCGGAGCCGAAGTTCTCGTGCCGGTCGCGGCCGGAGCCGGCCGGGTCCTTGGAGTCGTTGGCGTGCACGAGGTCGATGCGGCCGGTGATCGCCAGCACGCGCTCCACGATGCCGACCAGCTCCTCGCCGCCGGCGTGCGCGTGGCAGGTGTCGAGGCAGAAGCCGACGTCGAACCCGTCGAGCGCGTCCCACAGCCGCGCGAGCCGGTCGAACGTCCGCGCCATCGCGAAGTCCCCGCCGGCGGTGTTCTCGATGAGGACGGGGACCGGCGACTCCATCCGCTCGAACGTCTTCCGCCAGTTCTCGTAGCCCGCCTCGACCTCGTCGTCGGAGCCGACGTGGCCGCCGTGGACGATGACCGCCGCCGCGCCGATCTCGGCGGCGGCCGCGCACTGGTCGGCGAGGATCTTCCGCGACGGGATGCGGATCTTGTTGTTGGTGGACGCGACGTTGACGATGTACGGCGCGTGCACGTAGAGCGTGATCCCGCTCGCGCGCAACGCCGTCGCGTCCTCCCGCGGCTGCGGCTTCTTCCAGCCCTGCGGGTCGGAGAGGAAGAACTGCACGAGGTCGGCCTCGCGCGCCTTCGCCTCCGCGACCGGGTCGTGCGGGTCCACGTGCGCGCCGATCTGCATGCCCTCCACCTTACGAGGGAACGCCGCCGCGACCCCAGGGCCTCTACGTGGCGAGACCACGACGTACCCGGCGCACCCGCGCCGGAGGGAGGCGCTTCCGATGCCAGGGTTCCGCCGGGCGCTCGATGACCTCGCCGGTGGCGGCGCGGACGGCACCGCGCCGGCCGACCGCGCCGCCGCCGTGCGGGCCCGCGCGCGCACCATCGCCGCCCGCCGCCGGGCCGCGGTCGCGGGCGGGGTGGCGCTGACCGTCGCGGCCGTCGCCGGCGTGGCCGTGGGCCGGCCGGACGCGGGGGACAGCGTCGTCCCCGCCTCCACGGCTGCCGCCGGACCGGCCGCGGCGACCACGACGGCACCGCCGTCGCCCACCCTCCCGACGTCGACGCCCCCGGCCGTCACCACCACCGCCCCCGCGCCCGCCGTCACCACCGCCGCGGCCGCGGCGAGCGGGCCGGCCGTCACGATCCGGCCCGTCCGCGTCGCGCCGACCGGCCAGGAGAGCGAGTTCGAGGTGCACGTGGTCGACCCGTACGGCGGCCTCGCGGCGCTCCAGTTCTCGTTCGGCGTGCGGGACCCACGGCACGTGGACGAGTTCGACCGCTTCCCCATCGTCGACTCCATCGACCCGGGCGGCGACATCGACGAGCGCGAGTACCCCTGCGACGGCAAGCCGGACCTCGCGCGGCCGGTGGACACGACGTTCCGCTACCGGCACACGTTCCGCTTCCCGGGCACGTACACGGCGTTCGCCCGCGCGCAGACCCGCTCCTGCGCCGGCGCCGAGCTCGGCCACTTCGGCGTGACGATCAAGGGCGACCACGTCGCCGAGACGGCGCTGTCCTACGCCGTCACCGGCGACGTCTGGCCGAACGGTCCCGCGCGGCCGGTCCTCTCCCTCGCGTTCCGGCGCAGCCACCCAGACTTCAAGGACACGGTGGACGACGGCCCCGGCACCCAGGTCAACGTCACCGACGACGGCGCGCTGCGGCGGGTCCGCGTCGACTGGGGCGACGGGACGGCCGAGGACGTCGCGTTCGGCCGGGACCGGGACGCCGGGACGGCCAGCGACTGCGACGACCCCGACGTCAGCGACGAGTTCGCCTGGCCGTCCCAGACGTGGGTCGCGCGGCCGGACCACACCTACGCCCAGCCGGGCAGCTACACCGTCACGGTCACCGTCACGACGGCGTCCTGCGACGGCACCGACGAGCAGACCGCCACCACGTCCGGGACCTGGGACTGGCCGCCCCCGAGCGCGTCGCCCACGCCGTCCGAGGGAGCGACGCCATGACAGACCACGCGATCGATGGAACGGTCGGAGGCACCCAGGGCCTCCTGCCGACGAAGGGGGTGGCGATGGACGAGCCCAGCGCGGCGGCGTTCGACGAGCTGGTGCGCGCCGCGTCGCCCCGGCTGCTGCGGACCTGCTACCTGCTGACCGGCGACGCCGGGCTGGCGGAGGACCTGCTCCAGACGGCGCTGGCGAAGACGTACCTCAAGTGGGACAAGGTCCGCGACCGCGGCGCCGGCGAGGCGTACGTCCGCGCCGTCGCCGTCAACACCGCCACCAAGTGGTGGCGGCGCAAGTGGCGCGGCGAGGTCTCCACCGAGGTGCTGCCGGACCGCGCGGGCACCGACCCGTACGCCGCCGCCGACGAACGCGCCGTGCTCCGCCGCGCGCTGCTCTCCCTGCCCCCGGCGCAGCGCGCGGTGGTCGTCCTGCGGTTCTTCGACGACCTCGGCGAGCAGGAGGTCGCCGACGTCCTCGGCGTCGGCGTCGGCACCGTGAAGAGCCGCACCTCCCGCGCGCTGGCCAAGCTGCGCACCGACCCGGTCGTCACGGCGCTGCTGGACGACGAGGTGCTCACCGAGCCCGAGGGGAGCCCGGCATGACCGACCACCCGGCGTTCCGCCGCGCGCTCTCCGGCCTCGCCGACGAGGTGCCCGGCGCCGACGCCGACCGCGCCGCCGCCGTCCGCGGCCGCGCCCGCCGTGCCGTCGTCCGCCGCCGCGCTGCCGCCACCGCGTTGCTCGGTGCCGCGATGCTCGCCGGCGGGCTCACCGCCGCGCTCGCGGGCAGCCACACCGACGCGCTCGTGACCGACCCGGCCGAGGTGCCGTCGTACGAGGCGACCACCGCCCCGGCCGCGACCGCCTCGCCGACCGCCTCGGCGTCCCCGACCGCCGCCGCGACGGCCACCGCCACGAGCGCGGGGGCTCCCGTCGCCGCCGGGCCGACCGCGGCCGGGCCCGGCGGGCCCACGGTCGAGCTGCGCCTCGTCGGCGCGGCGGTGACCGGGCAGCAGGCGGTGTTCGAGGTGCACGTCGTCGACCCGGTCGGGCCGATCGCGCACGTGGCGCTGTCGTTCCACACCACCGACCCGGCGCGGCTCGCGGACGACCTGATGCGCACGATCAGCTCGGGCGGCGAGGGCGCCAGCGGCGGCGTGATCGACAAGTTCGAGGACCACTGCTACCCCAGGAACGTGCCGGACACGGTGGGGCCGACCGACCGGACGCTGCGGTTCCCGGTGTCGTTCCGCGTGCCCGGGTCGTTCACCGCGGCCGTCCGCGTCCAGACGCGCTCGTGCGCCGGCGGGGGCGGCGGCTGGATCATGGCCACGACGAAGGGACGGTGGATCGCCACCGACACCCTGGCCTACACCGTCACCGGGAAGCTGTGGCCGCAGGGGCCGCACGTCCCCCGCATCGAGCAGCAGTTCGAGCGCGACGTGTGGGAGATCCGGTACAACGGCCGCCACCCGATCGGGCACGGCCTCCAGGTCCGCGCGTCCGACGACGCGCCGGTGCGCTCCATCACGGTCGACTGGGGCGACGGCAGCCACGAGGACGTGGCGTTCCACGCCGAGGAGCAGAGCCAGACGCTGTTCGCGGACTGCGCCCACCCGAACCCGTTCTTCCCGGCGGACCAGACCGTCGTGGCGCGACCGGACCACGAGTACGCCCAGCCGGGCCGCTACACCGTCACCGTCACCGTGGTCACGGCGGCGTGCGACGGCAGCGACCCGCAGACCGCGACGTCGACGGACACGTGGGACTGGGCGCCCCCGCCCTCGTCGTCCGCGAGCGCGACGCCGTCCGCCAGCGCGACCTAGTCGACGCCGATCGTGCCGTACCAGTACTTCTGGCCGATCGACGGCGACAGGTCGACGTGCACGTGCTTGGTCTCCAGGTACCCGTCCAGGACCTGGGGGCCGAGCTCGCGCCCGACGCCGGACTGCTTGTAGCCGCCGAACGGCGCGTAGCCGTTGAGCAGGTGCACGTCGTTGACCCAGACGGTCCCGGCGCGGACCCGGTTGGCGACGCTCACCGCGCGCGGCACGTCGCGCGACCAGACGCTCGCCGCCAGGCCGTAGACGGTGTCGTTGGCGATGGCCACGGCCTCGCCCTCGGTCGCGTACGGGATCACGGTGAGGACCGGCCCGAAGATCTCCTCCTGCGCGATCGCCATGTCGTTGGTGGCGTCGGCGAAGATCGTCGGCTGGTGGAAGAACCCGCCGCCGATCTCGATGCGCTCGCCGCCGGTCACCAGACGGGCGCCCTGGTCCAGGCCGAGCTTGACGTAGCGCTGCACCCGGTCGAGCTGGCCCGCGCTGATCAGTGGCCCCAGGTCGCTGCCGAAGTCGTCGGCCGGGCCGACCACGAGACGTTCGGCGGTGGTCTTCAACCGCTCCAGCACCTCGTCGTAGCGCGACCGCGGCACCAGCAGCCGGGTCGTCGACTCGCACGCCTGCCCCTGGTGCATGAGGAACCCGAACAGCGCCCCCGGCACCGCCGCGTCCAGGTCCGCGTCCTCCAGGAAGATCGCCGGCCCCTTGCCGCCGAGCTCCAGCGTCAGGTCCTTCAACGTCTCCGCCGCGCCGCGCATGATCCGCCGCCCGGTGTCCGTCGACCCGGTGAACGACACCTTGTCCACGAGCGGGCTGGTCGTCAGCACCTCCGCGGGGCCGATGCCGCTCGGGGTGACGACGTTGAGGACGCCCTTCGGCAGCCGCTCCGCCGCGACCTCGGCCAGCAGCAACGCCGTCGCCGGCGCCAGCGGGCTCGGCTTCAGCACCGCCGTGCAGCCGGTGACCAGCGCCGGCGCCACCTTCCACATCGCGATGAGGATCGGGAAGTTGAACGGGCTGATCAGCGAGCAGACGCCGACCGGCTCGCGGCGCACGTGGTTGGCCGACAGGGCGGGCGTCGTGATCTGCGGCAGCGGCTCCACGTCGCGGCGCTGCTCGTACAGCTCGATCGCCTGGCGGCTGTGCTCGACCGCGAGCGGCACCGTGAACAGGTTCGCCAGCCGGCTGGTGTGCCCGGCGTCGGCGACCTCGTACTCGATGAACTCGGGGAGGCGTTCGGTGATCCCCTCCACGAACTCCCGCACCACCTTGACCCGGCTGGTGCGGCCCTGCGTCGCCCAGTCGCTGCCGTCGAACGCCCGCCGCGCCGCCGCGATCGCGCGTTCGACGTCGGCGACCCCGGCGTCCGGCACCACGCAGGCGACCTCGCCGGTCGACGGGTCGATCGACTCGAACGTCGCGCCGTCGGCCGCGCCGGCCAGCTCGCCGTCGATGAGCATCCGGAACTCGCGCATGCCCCCGTTCTACGCCTTCCGGGTGCCGTGTCGCGACCCCTGGTGCGACACTGGACGGCATGCGTCCCGGCCTGCGCGTCGCCCGCGCCGTCCTCGCCCTCGGCGGGGCGGCCGCGCTCGTGTGGCCGGGCGCGGCCGCGCACGCCAAGACGGTCGGCGTGCAGACGACGATGGACAACACGTTCCAGCCGGCGAAGGTCACCATCGACCGCGGCGACAGCGTGCTGTGGACCAACAACGGCGGCCTCAACCACACCGTCACCTCGACCAGCAAGAACTGGTCCAAGAACGACAGCATCACCATCGTCGGCCAGTCGACGTCCTACGAGTTCGACACGGCGGGGACGTACACGTACCAGTGCAACACCCACCCGGCGACGATGAAGGGCACCGTCGTCGTCCGCGCGCCCGCGAAGCCGAAGCCGCCGCCGACCACCGCCACCACGCGCCCGCCGACGCCGACCCGCACCACGAGCGCGCCGCCGACCACGCGCCCGACCACCGCGCCGCCCTCGGCGACGCCCAGCCCGTCCGTCTCCTCCGGGACGTCGGTGATCCCGAGTGGCACCGTGCCGCCGCCCGCGTCGACCACCCCGCCGCCGCCCCCGGTCGTCGTGGGCGAGCCGACGCCGAGCTCGACCGTGTACCTCGGCACCGGCGGGCTGCGCCCGCCGCCCGCCACCGGTCGCGGCAAGGGGCTCCCGGTCATGCTCGCGCTGCTGCTCGTCGGCGGCGTCGGCAGCGCCGAGGTCCGCGCCCTGCTCGCCAACGCGCCGGAGTAGCGACCGGCCGCGCGGCACCCGCGTCCACAGCCGTTCGACCGCCGTCCACAGATGCCGGCGGCGCCCTCCCGCCGTGTCGCACCCCCGTCCTAGCGTGTGCCGGGAAGGGAAGGTTCCGGTGTCCCGGGTCGAGCGGGGAGGAGGTGGTCTGCTACCGTGGCGCGATTCGTTGACGCGAATGCCCTCCTGCCACGGAGAGACCGTGGCCGCCTAGTCCACAGGAGGTGAGGCTGCTTCATGCGTCACTACGAGCTCATGGTGATCCTCAACCCGGATCTCGAGGAGAAGACCGTCGCGCCCTCGCTCGACGCGTTCCTCGGTGTCATCCGCGACGGTGGCGGCACCGTCGAGAAGGTCGACATCTGGGGCCGTCGCCGGCTGTCGTACGAGATCGACAAGCGGTGGGAAGGCATCTACGCGGTCGTCGACCTGGTCGCCGACCCGGCCACGGTGAAGGAGCTGGACCGCCAGCTCAACCTCTCCGAGTCCGTCATGCGTACCAAGGTGCTCCGTCCCGACATGCACTAGGCACCACCCCTTCCCCATCAGGCCCCGGCACCCGCCGGTGCCCGCACCACCGAAACCCGCTCGTGGAAGGGCGAACGCTCATGGCTGGCGAGACCACCATCACGATCATCGGCAACCTGGTCGACGACCCCGAGCTGCGGTACACGCCGAACGGCGCGGCCGTGGCGAACTTCCGCGTCGCGTCCACCCCCCGCACGTTCGACAAGAACACGAACGAGTGGAAGGACGGCGAGGCGCTGTTCCTCTCCTGCTCCATCTGGCGCCAGGCGGCCGAGAACGTCGCCGAGACCCTCCAGCGCGGCATGCGCGTCATCGTCAACGGCCGGCTCAAGCAGCGGTCGTACGAGACCAAGGAGGGCGAGAAGCGCACGGTGTACGAGGTGGAGGTCGAGGAGATCGGCCCGTCGCTCAAGTACGCGACCGCCAAGGTCAACCGCACCACCCGCTCCGGCGCCGGTGGTGGCGGTGGCGGTGGCGGTGGCTTCGGCGGCGGCCCGGCGGACGACCCGTGGGGCAGCCCGGCCCCGGCGCGGGTCGGCGGCGGCGCGGACGAGCCCCCGTTCTAACCCTTCCCCATCACCAGAGAGACCCCTAACGATGGCCAAGGCACCACTGCGCAAGCCGAAGAAGAAGGTCTGCGTGTTCTGCAAGGACAAGATCGCCTACGTCGACTACAAGGACACGGCGCTGCTGCGGAAGTTCATCTCCGACCGCGGCAAGATCCGTGCCCGCCGCGTCAGCGGCAACTGCTCGCAGCACCAGCGCGACGTCGCCACGGCGGTCAAGAACAGCCGTGAGATGGCGCTGCTGCCGTACACGAGCACGGCGCGGTAGGGGATGACGATGAAGCTCATCCTCAAGCAGGAGGTCGCCGGTCTCGGCGGCCCCGGCGACGTCGTCGAGGTCGCCGACGGCTACGGGCGGAACTTCCTCCTCCCGCAGGGCAAGGCGATCGCCGCCACCAAGGGCGCCGAGAAGCAGATCGCGGCGATCCGGCGGGCCCGCGAGGTGCGTGAGGTGCGCGACCTCGGCGCCGCCCGCGACCTCGCCACCGAGCTCGGCGCGCTCACCGTCACCCTCACCGCGCGCGCGGGCGACGGCGGCCGGCTCTTCGGCTCGGTCACCACGGGCGACGTCGTCGACGCGGTGTCCCGCGCCGGCGGACCGAAGCTCGACAAGCGGCGCATCGTGATCGGCTCGCCGATCAAGGCGCTCGGCACCCACACGGTCACCGTCAAGGTGCACCCGGAGGTCGACGCGACCGTCTCCCTCGAGGTCGTCGCGCAGAAGTAACGCACCGCCCGTCCGGAACGGCCCGGCCCCCCGCGTATGCGCGTGGGGCGCCGGGCCGTTCGGCGTCGTTGATGACATGGGCCATCTGAGAATCGGTGCGACACGCCCGGACTCCACATCCTGTGTCCACAGATGGAGTGGTATTTCTCCACACAGCCGCTGTGGACGGCGTCGTGCGGGAGATGCGGCCGCCCACAGGGCGGGTGCAATGCTCGTCCACACCGCGTCCACAGAAACGCGCCGGGACGTCACCAGCGAGTTGTGGACAACCAGGGGACGGATTCATCGGCGATGTCACCGCCCGCGTGCACCATAGGCGCACGAGAAGGGAGGTGGATTTCAACGATGCCCCATTACGTGTTCGCCGACGAAAGCGGCAACGTCGACTTCAGCCGTGGTCGTGGTGCGACGGACTATTTCTCGGTAGGCACCCTGCACGTCCGCGGCGACGACGACCTCGCCGCCCTGCGGGCCCACCTCGCCAGGCTGCACACCGACCTGTGCTGGCGCGGCCTGACGGACGGTTCGGCTTTCCACGCGTCCGAGGACGCGCAACGGGTGCGGGACGAGGTCTTCGCCGTCGTGCGGCAGCACCCGGTGGTGCTGGACGTGACCCTCGTCGAGAAGGCGAAGGTCGAGCCCGGCTGCCGCGTCTCCGAGGCCGCCTTCTTCGAGTTCGCCTGGCGGCACCACATGGCCACGCTGGCCCCGGCGATCCCGGGCGACGAGGTGCTCGTGGTCGTGGCGGCCGTGGGGACGCGCCGGCTGCGAGCCGCCATCCGCAACGCGATCACGCGGGAGCTGGCAGTCACCCTGACCCGGGTCCCGACGATCGTGTTCGCTCCCGCGGCGGCGGATCCGGCACTCCAAGCGACGGACTACCTGCTGTGGGCGGTGGCGCGAGCCTGGGAGCGGGGTGACGACCGCGCGCTGGTCCCTGTGGCGGACAGGGTGCGGTCGCAGCGTGACGCGTTGCGCAACCAGACGGTGCGCTACTACTGAGGGGCCTCGGCCGGCTAGCCGCGACAGCTGTCGCGGCAGAGCCCAGGGGCTCTTGTCACCGGGCCGAGGCCGCTGCTCCACAGGCTACCCAACCCGCTGCGGCCTGAGAACCACCCAGTCGCGGGAGCGGTCGCGGCGCTGAACACCGGAGACACGCCCGACGCCGTTACGACGCATCCACAACCCCCGCTTCTTTCTGTTCGCACAGCGGGTGTGCACCCCCCGAGCACGAGCGGGGCTTGCGGCAGGCGGCCGTCCACAGGCGCTCCACACCAACACGCCCCGCCGTACACCGGCCGTTGTGGACACCGGTTCCCCTGCGGGCGGTGTGATTCCGGGCCGACACCCCTAGCGTCTCAACCCGAGGTCGAGGTCATGTCCACAGGCTGTTCACAGTGCTGTGGATAAGGTGGCTCGCCTGCGCCCACGGGCCAGGCGCGGCACCGTCCCGCCCTGCTTCTGGCACACTAGTATTCGAACATACGTTCGAGCAAGGGCAGGTACAGCTAACGTGACGGCAGTCGAGTTCCCCCAGCGCGCGGCACCTCCGGCCGAGCTGGAGCGGGTGCCGCCGCAGAACCTCGACGCCGAGAAGAGCGTGCTCGGCGGCATGCTGCTGTCGAAGGACGCGATCGCCGACGTCATCGAGCTGCTCCGGCCGAACGACTTCTACCGGCCCGCGCACCAGATGATCTACGAGGCCGCCGTCGACCTCTACGGCCGCGGCGAGCCGGTCGACCAGATCACCGTCGCCGACGAGCTGGCCAACCGCGAGGAGCTCCAGCGCGTCGGCGGGGCGCCGTACCTGCTGGACCTGGCCGACTTCGTGCCCACGGCGGCCAGCGCGGCGTACTACGCCAAGATCGTCCGGGAGAAGGCGATCCTGCGCCGCCTGGTCGAGGCCGGTACCCGCGTCGTGCAGCTCGGCTACGGCGCCACCGACGACGTCGACGACACCGTCGACCGCGCCCAGCAGGCGATCTTCGACGTCACCGAGCGGCGCACGTCCGAGGACTACGTCCGCCTCGAGGACCTGCTCCAGCCGACGCTGGACGAGATCGAGTCGATCGGCGCCCGCGACGGCGACCTGCACGGCGTGCCGACCGGGTTCAAGGACCTCGACGCCCTCACCAACGGCCTGCACCCCGGCCAGCTCGTGATCGTCGCCGCGCGCCCCGCGATCGGCAAGGCGCTGGCGCTGGACACGCCGCTGCCGACGCCGGACGGCTGGACCACGATGGGCGAGGTCGCGGTCGGCGACCTGCTGCTCGACGCGCAGGGCCGCCCCACCCGGGTCGTCGCCGCCACCGGGGTCATGACCGGCCGGCCGTGCTACGAGGTGGAGTTCTCCGACGGCACCACGGTCGTCGCCGACGCGGAGCACCAGTGGCTCACCGAGACGCGCGCCGCCCGCCGCGGCGGCGGCGCCCCCGCCGTCCGCACCACGCGCGAGCTCGCCGAGACGCTGCACTGCGCGACCGCCGACGTCCGCCGCAACCACTCCGTCCGCAACGCCGCTCCGCTCGACCTGCCCGAGGCCGACCTGCCGGTCCCGCCGTACGTGCTCGGCGCCTGGCTCGGTGACGGCCACAGCGCGGCCGCGCGGATCACGACGGCGGACCCGGAGCTGGTCCTCCACCTGGAGGACGCGGGCGTCCGGGTCGTCCCGAACGCCGGCCACCCGATGCTGTACACGCTCCGGCTCCCCGCCGAGGAGCCGGTGGCGCCGCGCGCGTGCGCGGTGTGCGGCGCGGAGTTCGTGCCGGCGACGGCCCAGGTCCGTACCTGCGGCCGGTCCTGCGGCGGCCGGGCCCGCGCCACCGCGCCGGTGCCGCCGCCCGCCTGCCCCGACTGCGGCGGCCCGTCGTCGGGGATGCGGCGTTGCCAGGACTGCCACGGCCGGCACGGCACCCTCCAGGCGCGGCTGCGCACCCTCGGCGTCCTCGGCGACAAGCACGTCCCGGCCGCCTACCTGCGCGCGTCGGAGACGCAGCGGCGGGCGCTGCTGGCCGGCCTCATGGACACCGACGGCACCGTGACGCCGACCGGGCAGCTCCAGTTCGCCGTGGTCTCGCAGCGCCTCGCCGACGACGTCCGCGAGCTCCTCGCGAGCCTCGGCTACCGCTGCTCGGTCGCGACCAAGCCGGTCGCCGGTCGCCACCCGGAGACCTCCGTCTGCTACGTCCTCACGTTCACGACCTCCGACGACGTGTTCCGGCTGGAGCGCAAGCGCCTCGTCCACAAGGACCGGCGCGGCGCCCGCGGCGACGCCCGCGCCCGCGTCCGGTTCGTCACCGCCGTGCGCCCGATGGACAGCGTCCCCGTCCGCTGCGTCGAGGTGGACAACCCGGACCACCTCTACCTGGCAACGCGGTCGATGATCCCGACGCACAACTCGACGCTCGGCCTCGACTTCGCCCGGGCGGCGTCGATCAAGAGCGGCAAGGCGTCGGTGATCTTCTCGCTCGAGATGAGCAAGCACGAGATCACCATGCGGCTGCTCTCCGCCGAGGCGCGGGTGTCGTTGCAGAACATGCGGACCGGCCGGATGACCGACGACGACTGGTCGCGGCTGGCCCGGCGGATGGGCGAGGTCGCCAACGCGCCGCTGTTCATCGACGACTCCCCGAACCTCACGATGATGGAGATCCGGGCGAAGGCGCGCCGCCTCAAGCAGCGGCAGAACCTCGAGCTGATCATCGTCGACTACATGCAGCTCATGTCCTCCCCGAAGAAGGTCGAGAGCCGCCAGCAGGAGGTCAGCGAGATCTCCCGCTCCATGAAGCTGCTGGCCAAGGAGCTCGACGTCCCGGTCGTCGCGATCAGCCAGCTCAACCGCGGCCCCGAGGCGCGCACCGACAAGAAGCCGCAGCTCTCCGACCTGCGCGAGTCGGGCTCGCTGGAGCAGGACGCCGACATGGTGATCCTGCTGTACCGCGAGGACGCGTTCGAGAAGGAGTCGCCGCGCGCCGGCGAGGCCGACTTCATCGTCGCCAAGCACCGCAACGGCCCCACCGGCACGATCACGGTCGCGTTCCAGGGCCACTACTCGCGGTTCATCGACATGACGCCGGGCGCATGACGGCGGGCCGCATCGTGGTCGCGGTCGAGCCGCAGCGCGGCGACGGGCACCTGCGCGAGGCGGACGTGTACGCCGCGATCGAGGGTATCCGCTCCGGCTCGCGGATCCGGCTGGTGCTCGCCGACTGCGAGACGTTCGAGACGAGCGCGGCCGGGTGGCTGGCGCGGTGGCTCACCGGCTGGGACGTCGCCGTCGAGTACCAGCGCTGCGGCCGCCGGTTCGCCGCCGACTGGGAGGCGGCGTGCGAGCGGGCCCGGTCCGCCTACGTGGACGTGGAGCTCGGCCGGGTCTGACCCGCCCGCAACGGCCGGGGCAGGTACGCCGCGCCCAGGCCGTACGCGGCCGCGACGTCGTGCGGGTTGGAGACCCGGCACCGCTGCAACGACAGGCAGCCGCAGCCGATGCACGAGTCCAGCCCGTCCCGCAACGCCGTCAGCGCCTCGATCTGCTCGTCCAGCCGCCGCCGCCACGACCGCGACAGCCGCGACCAGTCCGCCTTCGTCGGCGTCCGCCCGCCCGGCAGCTCGGCCAGCGCGGCGGCCACCTCGTCCAGCCGCAGCCCGACGTTGCGCGCCGCGCGGACGAACGCGAGCCGCCGCAGCACCGAACGCTCGTACCGCCGCTGCCCGCCCGCCGAACGGTGCGCCGCGATCAGCCCCTCCCGCTCGTAGAACCGCAGCGCCGACGGCGCGAACCCGCTCCGCGCCGCCACCTCGCTCACCGTCAGCAGCTCTTCCGCCTCGGCCACCCGGCACCGCCCACTTGACTTGAAGTTCACTTCAACTCTCAGTATGGGCGCTACCCAACTCGGACACAACGGGAGCACCCATGTCAGTAGCAGTCGTCACCGGAGGCTCGAAGGGCCTCGGCCTCGCCCTGGTCCGCGGACTCGCCGGCCGAGGCTGGCACGTCGTCACCGACGCCCGCCGCGCCGGCGAGCTGGCCGCCGCCACGAACGACCTGCCGAACGTCACCGCGATCGCCGGCGACGTCACGGACCCGCGGCACCGCGCCGCGCTGGCCGGCGCCGCCGCGGCGCGCGGCGGGCTGGACCTGCTCGTCAACAACGCGAGCCACCTCGGCCCGAGCCCGCAGCCGGCGTTGGCGGCGTACGACCTGGGCGAGCTGCGCCGCGTCTACGAGGTGGACGTGGTGGCGCCGCTGGCGCTGGTACAGCGGGTGCTGCCGCTGCTGCGCGCGAGCGGCGGCACGGTCGTCAACGTCTCCTCGGACGCGGCGGTGGAGCCGTACGAGGGCTGGGGCGGCTACGGCTCGGCGAAGGCCGCGCTGGACCAGCTCACCGCGGTCCTCGGCGCGGAGCAGCCGGACCTGCGCGCGTACGCGTTCGACCCGGGCGACATGCGGACCGAGCTGCACCAGCTCGCGTTCCCGGGCGAGGACATCTCGGACCGCCCGGAGCCGGAGGTCGCGGCGGCGGCGCTGCTGCGGCTGCTGGACGAGCGCCCGCCGAGCGGCCGCTACCGGGCGGCCGCGTTCGCGCCGGTGGGGGCGGCATGACCACGACGTTCGTCCTCCCCGAGGACCTCAACGCCACCGAGCCGCCGGAGGCGCGCGGCACCGGCCGCGACGACGTCCGGCTGCTCGTCGCGAGCCCGGCGGGCGTGGCGCACGCGCGGTTCGCGGACCTGGCCGACCACCTGCGCCCAGGGGACCTGCTCGTCGTCAACACGTCGGCGACTCTCGCCGCGGCGGTCGACGGCACCCGCGCCGGCGGCCGGGCCGTCACGGTGCACCTGTCCACCGACCTCGGCGACGGCGTCTGGCTGGTCGAGGTCCGCCCGCCCGGCCGCGCCACCGGGCCGGTGGGGGACGTCGCGCCCGGCGAACGCATCGCGCTGCCGGCCGGTGCCGGCCTGACGGTGACGGCGCCGTTCGCGGCGGGGCAGCGGCGGCTGTGGCGGGCGCGGCTGGAGCTGGAGGGCCACCCGCACGAGTACCTGGCGCGGCACGGACGTCCGATCTCGTACGCGTACGTGCGCGGCCGCTGGCCGCTGGCGGCGTACCAGACGGTGTTCGCGCGGGAGCCGGGGAGCGCGGAGATGCCGAGCGCGGCCCGGCCGTTCACCGACGCGCTGGTGACCCGCCTGGTGACCAACGGCGTCCGCCTCGCGCCGGTCACCCTGCACACCGGCGTCTCCTCGCAGGAGCCGGGCGAGCCGCCGCTGCCGGAGCGGTACCGCGTGCCGGAGCCGACGGCCGACCTGGTCAACCACACGCGGGCGCGCGGCGGCCGGGTGGTCGCCGCCGGCACGACGGTGGTGCGCGCGCTGGAGAGCGCCGCCGGCGCCGACGGCACCGTGGAGGCGCGGGACGGCTGGACCGACCTGGTGCTCGGGCCGGACCGCCCGGTGCGGGTGGCCGGCGGCATCGTCACCGGCTGGCACGCGCCCGGCGCGTCGCACCTGCACCTGCTGGAGGCGGTCGCGGGCGCGGACGTGGTGCGGCGGGCGTACGACGAGGCGCTCCGGCACGGGTACCGGTGGCACGAATTCGGGGACAGCGCGCTGCTGCTCCGCTAGCCTCTCCGCTTCGTGCCCCCCGACGTACGCGCCGAGCTCGACGCCGAGCGCGAGCACATGCGGGACAGCCGCGCCGCCCTCGCCCGGATGCGCGAACGCGCCGCCCAGATCGGGGACGTCGCCGTCGACGCGTTCGCCTCCGAGGCGCTGGGCAAGGCGCGCGCGCAACGCCTGAAGGCCCTGGTGGACGACGGCACGACGCCGCTGTTCTTCGGCCGGCTGGACCAGGCGGACTCGGACGAGACGTTCCACATCGGTCGCCGGCACATCCTGGACACCCGCGGCGACCCGATGGTGATCGACTGGCGGGCGCCGATCGCGCTGCCGTTCTACCGGGCGACGGCGCGCGAGCCGATGGGGGTGGAGCGGCGGCGGCGCTTCGGCTTCCACCACGGCGAGCTGACCAGCTTCGAGGACGAGGCGCTGCTGCGCGGCGAGGCGCTCGGCACCGCGAGCCGCATCCTGGCGGAGGAGATTGAACGTCCCCGCGTCGGCCCGATGCGCGACATCGTCGCGACGATCCAGCCGGACCAGGACGAGATCGTCCGCGCCGACCTGAACGAGACGATCTGCGTGCAGGGCGCGCCCGGCACCGGCAAGACGGCGGTCGGCCTGCACCGGGCGGCGTACCTGCTCTACACGTTCCGCGACCGGCTGCGCCGCGGCGGCGTGCTGATCCTCGGCCCGAACCGCGCGTTCCTCTCCTACATCGGCGACGTGCTGCCGGCGCTGGGCGAGGTCGACGTGACGCAACGCACGGTGGACGACCTGGCCACGGCCGTCCCGGTGAACGCCACGGAGGACCCGGAGACGGCGACGTTGAAGGGCGACGCCCGGATGGCGGCGGTGCTGCGGAAGGCGGTCTACGGCGGGATCGTGCGCCCGGCGACGGACCTGGTGCTGGACATCGGCGGGCGGCGGCGCCGGCTGGACGCGGACACGATGCGCGGCCTGGTCCGCGACCTGCTGCACGCCGACGCCCGCTACGCCACGGCCCGCGAACGCCTGCGCACGCACATCGCGGAGGTGGTGCGCCGGGAGATGGAGGCGGCCGGGGCGTCGCCGACCGACGGCGCGGTCGCGCGGATCGCGGGCAGCCCGGCGGTGCGCGATTACGTGGACGCGCACTGGCCGCCGGTCGACCCGGGCGGGCTGCTGCTGCGGCTCTACACCGACCCGGCCGCGCTGGCGAGGGCGGCGGCGGGGATCCTGACCGGCGAGGAGCAGGCGCGGCTGCGCTGGCCGAGCGTGCCGCGCGGCGTGAAGAGCGCGCCGTGGACGCGGGCGGACGCGTTCCTCGCCGACGAGGTCGCCGACCTGCTGGAACGCACCCCCAGCTTCGGCCACGTGATTCTGGACGAGGCGCAGGACCTCTCGCCGATGCAGTGCCGGGCGGTGGGGCGGCGCTGCTCGACGGGGAGCGCGACGTTGCTGGGGGACGTGGCGCAGGGCACCACACCGTGGGCGACGGACGACTGGCGGACGACGCTCGCCCACCTCGGCAAGCCGGAGGGCCGGCTGGAGCCGCTCACCCGCGGCTACCGGGTGCCGCAGCAGGTGCTGGACCTCGCCAACCGGCTGCTCCCGAGCATCGCCGCCGACGTCTCCCCGGCCACCTCGGTGCGCCGCGGCGAGGGGAGCCTGCGCATCGCCCACGACCCGGACGCCGCCCGCGCCGCGGTCGCGGCCGTACGAACGGCGCTGGCCGCGGAGGGCTCGATCGGCGTCATCGCCGCGGACGACCAGGCCGCCCAGGTGGTCGACGCGCTCACGAACGCCGGGATCGCGCACGACCGGCTCGACGCCGACGC